>DASXOU010000260.1:0-12953 GCA_036494045.1 Polyangia bacterium
GTCGGCGCCGGCGGCGAACGCGCCGGTCGGCGTGATGGTGAGGAACTTGCCGTCGCCGGCGACGTCGACGCTCACCGGCACCGTCGGCGTCACCGTCACCATCACCGCCGACGAATCGAGGATGGCGAGCGTGTCGTGGCCGCCGGCGCGCGCGACCAGCGACAAGATGATCGGCTGATTGGGCGCGATCGTCGCCGGCGGCGCGGCCAGCTCGGCGCCGAACTCGGTCGTGTAGAGGAGCTGTCCGCCGTCCGCGGGCAACGACGGCGCCGCCGCGGGTGCGCAGCGCGGATCGGCCGCGCCGTCGGCGTGCAGGCAATAGTCGTAGGGCACGCTGAACACTTCGCCGCTCTCGCCGGCGATGTAGACGGCGTCCTTGCCGAGCGCGGGCGACGCGTTGACGTCGTTGCGATCGTCGCTGATGAGCTGGATCGACCAGCGCAGCGTGCCGTCGTGGTTGAGCACGTAGAGCCGTCCGTCGCCGGCGCCGAAGTAGATGTTGTCCTTGCCGTCGACGGCGGGCGAGGAGCGGATCGGATCGCGGATGTCGAAGGCCCAACGCTGCGCGCCCGTGGCTTCGTCGAGGCCGTAGACAGTGCCGTCGGTGGCGGGCTGCACGATGGTGCCGTCGGAGAGCCGCGCCGGGCTGGCGTAGATGTGATCGCGCGCGCCGAACTGCCAGACCACCGCGCCCGACTTGGCGTCGTAGGCGCGCACGTAGCCGTCGAAGCCGCCGACGATGACCTTGCCGTCTGGCGTGTAGAGCGGGCTGGCGGCGATGCTGCCGAGGCCGACGAACTGATCCCAGACGTCGCCGCCGCCGCCATCGAAGGCGAACAGGTTCGAGCCTTCGAAGCTGACCACGTTGTTGTTGCCGATGAAGAGGTGGCCCTTGTCGTCGAACGCGGGTGACGACCAGGTTTGATCGGGCATGCGCAGCCGCTCGCTGATGTTGCCGCTCGCGCGGTCGACGGCGTAGACGAAGTGGTTGTCGTTGGGCACGTAGAGCGCGCCCGACGGCGAGAGCGCGACGTTGCCCTCGAACCAATTGATGAACGCGGAGGTCACGTCGGGCGAATCGGCGGGCGTCATCCAGACGCTGTTGCCGGTGCGCGCGTCGAGCGCGCGCAAGACGCCGTCGCCGGAGCCGAAGATGACGCGGCCGCCGTCGTCGAGGAGGCCGGCGGAGTCGATGATCTCGCCGGTGAGCAGCGACCACTTGACGCTGCCGTCGGGCGCGAGCGCGTAGAAGGTGCGATCGGCCGAGCCGATGTAGATCGTCCCGTCGCTGCCGACGATGGGCGAGCTGAACACGCCCTTGCCGGTGCGATAGGACCAGAAGGCGCCGCCGGCGGCGTCGGGCGAGGCGGCGCTCGCGCGGCCGTCTTGCGCGGCGTCGGCGCGGAAGTGCGGCCACGGGCTGTCCGATTGATACGCGATCGGATGCGACGAGCAGGCGGCGACGAAGACGAACGCGAGCGCGAGGTGCTTGTTCACGACGGCAGTCTCACGCGACGCGCGCGCGCTTGTCCATGGCGATCCAAAAAGTTTTGCTGGTGCGTTGTAATCGACGCTGACGATCTTACAGGTCGGCGGCGGACTGCAACGAAGGGCGCGCTGTAAACCGGCGGGTTCCGAACGTGGCGCGCGCCCCCAGCGGCAATCGTCGCAAACCCGCGCCGGTACACGCGGCCGTGCAGCGGCGCGGCTGGTCCCACGAGTGCACATGCGGCGGTCGAATCCTTGCGCGGGAGGCGCTCATGTCCGTGAGACTTCGTTTCTGCTCGCTCTTCGTCGTCATCGTCGCGGCCGTCGGATGCTCGAGCGCGCCGAGCGGCGAGACCGTCAGTCCCGAATCGGTGAGCTGCCCGGCGAGCGTGCCATCGTGGGCGGCGGGCACGACCTACGCCACCGGCGCGGTGGTCACCTACAACGGCACCACATATCGCTGCGTGCAGGGGCACACCGCGTTGGCGAACTGGACGCCCGACGTGGTGCCCGCGTTGTGGGAGCCGGTGACGTGCAGCTCCGGCGGCGGCGGATCGACTGGCGGCGGCGGCGGCGGTGGATCTGCCGGCGGCGGCGGCTCGACGGGAGGCGGCGGAAGCTGCAACGCGACCACGTGGATGGCCGGCGCCTCGTATCACACCGGCGACGTCGTGATGTATCCCGCCAACGGCAACGACTACGTCGCGACGCACGACAATCCCGGCTACGACCCGACCATCAGCACCTGGTTCTGGAGCCCGGCAACATGCAGCGGTGGCAGCGGCGGCGGCGGCGGCGGCGGCGGTGGCGGCGGCGGTGGATCTACTGGCGGCGGCGGCGGCACCGGCGGCGGCACCGGCAACGGCAACGGCGCGCTCGTCTTCAGCGCCTACAAAGACACCAGCATCAACATGAACTGGAACACCAACGTCATCACCACCAACGTCGGCGGCAGCCCGACGCCGATCGCGGCCGATCTGTCGTCGGCGGGCGGCAAGACCATCACGCTCGCCTTCGCCACCGGCGAGTGCGGCAGCGAAAACTGGGGCGGCGTGCAAGGCGCCGCGCTCGCCTCGGCGAACGTGCCGCTGCTGCAGCAAGCCGGCGTGCGCTACATCCTGTCGACGGGCGGCGCCGCCGGCTCGTTCACCTGCGGCTCGGACGCGGGCCTCGCCACCTTCATTAATAGGTGGGCCGGCTCGGGCCTCATCGGCGTCGACTTCGACATCGAAGCCGGCCAGTCGCAAGCGGTGATCACCGATCTGGTCACGCGCATCAAGAACGCGCACGCGGCCTTCCCGAACCTGCGCTTCAGCCTCACGCTGGCGACGCTCGCCAACAACAACGGCGCGTCGAGCGCGCAATCGCTCGGCGCCGGCGCGCCCGACAGCTTCAACGTCTACGGCGACTGGACGCTCGCGGCCGTCAAGAGCGTCTTCGGCTGGAGCGGCTCGCCGTCGACGTGGCCGAGCTACGTCACCGTCGATCTCATGGTCATGGACTACGGCTCGCCGTCGGCGGGAGTGTGCGTGGTCGCGGGCGGCGCGTGCCAGATGGGGCAATCGGCGCTGCAGGCCGCGTACAACCTCGCCGATCACTGGGGAGTGCCCTACTCCGCCATCGAGCTGACGCCGATGATCGGCGGCAATGACGCGCAGTCCGAGCAGTTCACGCTCGCCGACGCCGACACCGTCGCCAGCTTCGCGATCGGCAAGGGCCTCGCCGGCGTGCACTACTGGTCGTACGACCGCGACGTCGACTGCCCAGCCGGCGCGGCCTCGCCGACGTGCAACTCGATCGGCAACGCCGGCACGCGCGGCTACCTGAAGCGCTTCCTCGGCGACGGGCTGCACTGAGGCGGCAAGGGCGGTACGATGCGCGCGTGAAGCTGCCGGTCGTACCGCCCATCGAGCCGATGTTGTCCAAGCGCGTCGCGGCGCTGCCCGATGGCGACGGCTGGCTGTTCGAGCCCAAGTGGGACGGCTTTCGCGTCCTCGTCTTTCGCGACGGCGACGAGCTGTTCATCCAGAGCCGCGACGAAAAGCCGCTGTCGCGCTATTTCCCCGAAGTGACCGAGCCGCTCCTCGCCGCGCTGCCCAAGCGCTGCGTCCTCGACGGCGAATTGGTGATCGCCAAGGGCGGCGTGCTCGACTTCGAGGCGCTGCAGCTGCGGCTGCATCCGGCGGCCTCGCGCGTCAAGCTGCTGGCGGGCCAGATGCCGGCGTCGATCGTCTTCTGGGACATCTTGTGCCTCGACGATCGCGATCTGCGCGGCGCGCCGTTTTCCGAGCGGCGCGCGCTCGTCGAAAAAGTGCTCGCGCACGCCAAGGCGCCGATCCATTTGACCCCGGCGACGACCGATCGCGCGCTCGCCGCCGACTGGTTCCGTCGCTTCGAAGGCGCCGGGCTCGACGGCGTGATGTGTAAGCCGGTCGCCGGCGCCTACGAGCCGGGCAAGCGCACCATGCTCAAGGTCAAGCACGAGCGCGAGTGCGACTGCGTCGTCGCCGGCTTCCGCTGGCACAAGAAGGGCGACGACCGCGTCGGCTCGCTCTTGCTCGGCCTCTACGACGACGCGGGCACGCTGCATCACGTCGGCGTCGTCGCCAGCTTCTCCGATCGCGTGCGCCACGAGCTGGTCGCGGCGCTCGAGCCCTATCGCAAGGACGCGCTCGTCGACCATCCGTGGCAAGAGTGGGCCGCGCATCAGGGCGGCGGCCGCATCCCCGGGATGACCAGCCGCTGGAACGCGGGCAAGGACTTGTCGTGGGTGCCGCTGCGCGCCGAGCTCGTCGTCGAGGTCGCCTACGATCACATGCAGGGCACGCGCTTCCGCCACACCGCGCAGTTCCGTCGCTGGCGCCCCGACAAGCGGCCGCAGGGCTGCACCTTCGCGCAGCTCGAGGTGGTCGCGCCCGCGGAGCTAGCCGCGATCTTTCGCAAATGACTGTCGCCACTGCCGGGTCGGATCGTCGTCGGGATCGGGCGGCTCCGGCGGCGGGCGCAGCGCCTCGGGCACGTGGCGCAGGTTCACGCGCACGCGCGTCCACGTCGACGAGCGGCCGCGCATCGAGTCGACGAGCACGTCGTCGACGGCGAGCAGCGCCGCCGCTTCGGCGTGGCGCGTCTTCCAGCGCTCGAGGCCGGCGAGCGCCTCGTCCTTCTTGGGCGACTGCGCGACGATGACGAGCGGCATCTTCTGCCGCGGCTGTTTGGGCGTCGCCGATTTCCGCCGCGACGGCGCCACGCGCGGCGCCTCGCCGTCCATCTTGCGGTAGTGCGGCGGCCACGGCGCGTCGCCCAGGCCCGACGCCTCGTCGCGCGCGGCCAGCTCGAGGAGCGCGTCGAGCGCGCCGACCGCCGCGTCCATGCCCGCGTGCAGGTCGCCGCGCGCGGCGAAACGCGCCGGCACCGTCAGCACTGTGAAGTCGGCCGGCTCGCACGCGGGTACTTCGTCCCACGCAAGCGGAGTGGAGACGCGCGCGTCGGGCAACGGCCGCACCGAGTAGGCCGAGCAGGTCGTGCGATCCTTGGCGTTCTGGTTGTAGTCGAGGAAGACGCCGTGGCGCTCCTCCTTCCACCACTTCGACGACGCCAGCGCCGGCGCGCGCCGCTCGATCTCGCGCGACAGCGCCAGGGCCGCGCGCCGCACCTCGGCGAAGGTCCACTTGGGCGCGATGCGCACGTTGACGTGCATGCCGCGCGAGCCCGACGTCTTGGGCCAGCCGACGAGGCCGAGCTCGTCGAGGAGCGCCTTGACCTCGAGCGCGACCTTGCGCACGTCGTCCCACGCCACGCCCGGGCCGGGATCGAGATCGACGCGCAGCTCGTCGGGGTGCGCCAGATCGCCGGCGCGCACCGGATGCGGATGCAGCTCGATGCAGCCGAGATTCACGATCCACGCCAGGCCCGCCGCGTCGTCGACGACGACTTCTTCCGCGGTGCGGCCCGAAGGAAACGACAAGGTGACGGTGCGCAGCCACTCGGGCCGCGTCGTCGGCGCGCGCTTCTGGTAGAACGCCTCGCCGGCGGCGCCGTCGACGAAGCGCTTGAGCACGATCGGCCGATCGCGGATGCCGGCGAGCGCGCCGCCCGCGACCGCGAGGTAATAGCGGACCAGCTCGAGCTTGGTCAGCTTCACGTCGGCCGCGAAGTAGAGCTTCGACGGATTGGTGACGCGCACCTCGCGCCCGTCGACCACGAGCGATTCGGCGGGCTCTTTGCCGGCCATGCGCCGGCAGTTGTAACACGAGCTGTAACGTCCGGGCCGCTCGTGCGACTCATCATGCATCGGACACAACCAAGGAGCCCGCCATGAAGCTCTATTACAACCCGCTGTCGCCGTTTTCGCAGAAGGTCCTGATCGCGCTCGAGGAGAAGGGCGTCGCCTACGACAAGGAAGTCGTCGATCTCGGCAACGCCGAGGCGCGCGCCGCGTTCGAGAAGATCAACCACTTCGGCAAGGTGCCCTTTCTCGTGGACGAGAAGCGCGATTGGCGCGTGCCGGAGTCGAGCATCATCATCGAGTACCTCGAGCGCCATTGTCCGGGCGGCACGCAGCTTCTGCCGAGCGATCCCGATCTGGCGCGGCAGGCGCGCTTTCACGATCGCATCTTCGATCTCTACGTCACCGATCAGGCGCTCAAGATCTTCTTCGACGGACGGCGCCCGGCCGAGAAGAAGGACCCGTTCGGGGTCGAGCAGGCGCAAAAGCGGCTCGACAAGACCTACGCGCTCTACGATCAGTATCTGGCCAAGCGCGAGTGGATCCTCGGCGACAGCTTCTCGCTCGCCGACGTGTCGGCGACGCCGGGCCTGGCGATGGGGCGCATGCTGCATCCGTGGGAGGCGCACAAGAACATCGGCGCCTATTTCGCGCGACTGACGGCGCGACCGAGCGTGCAGGGCGTGTTGAAGGCGGCGCAGGAGGCGATGTCGCGCCGCGCGTGATCCTTGCACTTGTGGTCGCGCACGCGTAGCCCTACGCTCGCGCCATGAGAACGCTCTGCCTCGCAATCTTCGTGCTCGCGGGCGGCGCGGCCGTCGCCGCGCCGCCGCCCATCCTCGAAAAGACGCTGCCCGACGGCCTGCAGGTGCTGGTCGTCGAGGATCACTCGGTGCCGCTGTGCACGGTCGAGATCGCCGCCAAGAACGGCTCGATGACCGAGAGCCCTGAGTACAACGGGCTGTCGCATCTCTACGAGCACATGTTCTTCAAGGCCAACGGCGCGATTCCGACGCAGGAAGCGTACCTGGCGCGCGCGCGCCAGCTCGGCATGATCTGGAACGGCACCACCAACACCGAGCGCGTGAACTATTTTTTCACGACCACCAGCGATCACTTCGCCGACGCGATGGTGTTCATGCGCGACGCGATCGTCTCGCCGCTCTTCGACGACAAGGAGCTCGAGCGCGAGCGCGTCGTCGTCACCGGCGAGATCGATCGCAACGAATCGAACCCGGCCTATTACCTGTGGCACGAGGTCGAGAAGCGGTTGTGGTGGAAGTTCCCGTCGTACAAAGATCCGCTCGGCAACCGGCAGACGGTGCTGACGGCGACGCGCGAGAAGATGAAGACGATCAAGGATCGCTACTACGTGCCGAACAACTCGGTGCTGGTGGTGACCGGCGACGTGCGCGCCGACGACGTGTTCGCGCAGGCGGCCACGCTGTACGCCGGCTGGAAGCGCGCCGAGGATCCGTTCAAGAAGCATCCGCTGGTCAAGCATCCGCCGCTGAAGAAGAGCGAGGTCGTGCTCGTCGAGCAGCCGGTCGAGACGGTGACCGGCTCGCTCAACTGGCACGGTCCGTCGACGGTGGGGCCGAGCGTGCCCTTGACCTACGCGGCCGACCTCTTGGCCACGGCCGTCGACAATCCGGCGTCGCAGATGCAAAAGGACCTGGTCGACTCGGGCGCGTGCGTGAGCGCGTATTTCACGTGGCTGACGGCGATGAACACCGGGCCGATCACGCTCGGCTTCGAGGCGCGCCCGGAGAAAGTGGACGACTGCATTCGCGCGGCGCGGGCCGAGCTCGTCAAGATGCGCGCGCCCGACTATCTCGGCGACGAGGAGATCGCCAACGCCGCCAACCGCGTCGCCGTCGAGACCGCGCGCGAGCGCGAGAAGCCGAGCGAGTACGCGCACTCGATCACGTTCTGGTGGACCTCGGCGGGGCTCGGCTACTTGAAGAGCTACGTCGACAACGTGAAGAAGGCGACGCGCGCGCAGATGGCGCGCTTCATCAATCAGTACGTGACCGGCAAGCCCTTCGTGCTCGGCGTGATGTTCTCGCCCGAGATGAAGCAGAAGCACGAGCTTACCCAGGCGCACTTCGAAGCGGTGGCGGAGGTGCGTAAATGAAGCGTTCCATTGTTGTGACCCTTCTCGTGGCGGCGGCGTGCATCCTGACGGCGCCGGGCGCGCGCGCGGCCGAGGATACGCCGGCCGATCTGGCGCCGCTCGCCGACGGCGACGTCACCACGGCGACCATCCACGGCATGCAGATCATCGTCAAGCGCGTGCCGCACGCCGAGTTCGTCGCCGCCAACCTGTACGTCCGCGGCGGCGCGCGCAACTGGAGCGCCGCCGACGCCGGCGTCGAGTATCTCGGCTTTCGCGTGGCCGCGGGCGGCGGCACCGAGTCGCTGCCGAAGGAGGCCTTCGTGCGCCGGCTCGACAAGCTCGGCTCGACGCTGCGCGCGACGACGAACGAAGACTATAGCGTCCTCATGCTCAAGAGCCTGCGCGACGCGTGGGACGGCTCGTTTGCCCTCCTCGCCGACGCGTTCCTGCATCCGGCGCTGCCGGCGACCGAGATCGAGCTGCAGCGGCAGCGCCAGCGCGCCGAGCTCAAGCACGAGGAGGACGTGCCCGATCTGCGGCTCAACCTCATGGCGCATCAGCTCCTGTACAAGGGCCACCCGTACGAGCACCGCGCCATCGGCACGCTCGACACCGTCGCCAAGCTCGACGCGGCCAAGCTGCGCGCGCACTTGCAGAAGCTGCGCGAGAGCGGGCGGCTCCTGCTCGTCGTCGTCGGCGACGTCGACGCGGCCCACGTGATCGACGGCGCGCGCGCGGCGTTCGGCGCGCTGCCGCGCGGAAGCTGGCGCGACTCGCCGCTGCCCAAGATCACCATCACCGGGCCGCGGCTCGTCACCGTCGACAAGAAGCTGGCGACCAATTACATCAGCAGCTACTACCTCGGGCCGGGCTGGCGCGATCCCGACTTCCCGGCGGCGATGGTGGCGACCGACGCGCTCCACTTCCGCGAGTTCCTCGAGGTGCGGACCAAGCGCAACTTGTCGTACGCGCCGTCGGCCGGCCTGACGCGCCACAGCGCCGTGCCCTGGGGCCTGCTCTACGTGACGGCGGTCGATCCGAAAGCGACGATGCGCGTGATGCTCGACGAAGCGCGCCGCCTCGGCAGAGAGCCGATGAAGGACGACGAGCTCGCCGGCTACAAGTCGGTGTTCCTGTCGGGGTTCCTGATGAACGTCGAGAGCACCGACGGGCAGGCGGGCCTGCTCGGCACGATGCAGCTCTACTCGGGCGATTGGCGCAACGCGCGCAAGCTGCCCGATCGCATTCGCGCGGTCAGCGCCGCCGACGTGCAGGCGTTCGCCAAAAAGTACATCCACAACTTACAGACGGCGTATCTCGGCGACGCGAGCAAGGTAGACAAGACGACGTTCGAGGGGCTGTAGCGCCGAGAGATCGATCAGTCGCGGAGGGGGACGCTGCCGATGAAGTCCTGCTTGCCGAGATCGACGCCGTTGTGGCGCAGGATGGCGTAGGCCGTCGTCACGTGGAAATAGAAGTTCGGCAGCGACATCTGCAGGAGATATTGATCGCCGCGCACCCACTTGCCTTGCAGGTACTTGGGCGAGACCTTGCGCTCCTCGGCGCCGGCGGTGTCGGCTTCGCGGATGGTCTCGAGGTACGCGAGACAGCTCTTGATGCGCGCGCGCAGCTCGGCGACGGTCTTCTCGGTGTCGGGATGCGCCGGCGCCTGCTGGCCGGTGAGGTACGCGGCCGAGAACTTGGCCGTGTCGCACGCCGATTGGACCTGGCGATCGAGCGCGTACTGATCGGGCGCCAGGCGCGCATGGACGAGCGTGTCGAGGTCGAAGTTCTTGGCCTTGGCGTGGGCGGCGGCCTTATCGAGCCAGGCGTCCAGGTTGTGCAGCATCTTGGCGTATTGCGGGACGACGTCGTAGACGTTCATGGATCCTCCTTGAGACGGCGACTCTAGCATTGAGGCATGCTGGCGGAATGCGCCTTGGATGCCTCCTGTTCGCGATCGGTTGCGCGGTTGCGCCGGCACGCGCGACCGAGCCGGGCGACGACGTCGTGCTCGTCGAGACGGCGCCGATCGAGACGACGCTCGATCACGCCGACATCCCCGAGGCCGCGGACGTGTGGGTCGAGATGATCGCGGGCGCCAAGAAGACGATCGACCTCGAGGAGTTCTACGTCACCTCGCAGCCGCACAGTCGGCTCACGCGCGTGATCGACGCGCTCCTCGCCGCGGCGGCGCGCGGCGTGCGCGTGCGCCTCATCGTCGACGACGGCTTCGCCAAGCACGAAGCGGCGACTCTCGGCGAGCTGGCTGCCACCGGCAAGCTCGAGATCCGCCGCCTCGACATGCACAAGCGCGCCGGCGGCATCCAGCACGCGAAATATTTCATCGTCGACGGGCGCGACGCGTATCTCGGCAGCCAGAACCTCGATTGGCGCTCGCTCACGCACATCCAGGAGATCGGCGTGCGCGTGCGCGTGCCGGCGATCGTCGGTGGGCTCGCCGATCTCTTCGAGACCGATTGGAGGCTCACCGGCATCGTCGATCCGGCGCTGCGAACGCACGCGCATCCGGCGACGTACCCCGTGCGCGTCGACGGCGCGGCGCTGACGCTGGTGGCGAGCCCGCGCGGCTGGCTGCCCGACGAGTCGCTGTGGGAGCTGCCGCGCCTGGTCGCGCTCGTCGACGGCGCCAAGACGAGCGTGCACGTGCAGCTTCTGACCTACAAGACGACCGAGCTCGAGCCGGCGCTCGTGCGCGCGGCGGCGCGCGGGGTGAAGGTCGAGCTCCTGGTGTCGGACTGGTGCAAGCAGAAGGGCTGCATCGAGGGGCTGCAGAAGCTGCAAGCGACGCCGAACCTCGCGATCAAGCTGATCACGATTCCGCCGTGGTCGGGCGGCTTCGTTCCCTATGCGCGGGTGGCGCACGCCAAGTACCTCGTCGTCGACGGCGAGCGCGCCTGGATCGGCACCAGCAACTGGGAGCGCGACTATTTCTACGCCAGCCGCAACGTCGGGCTCATCATCGCCGGCGGGCGGCTGCCGGCGCGGCTCGACCGCCTGTTCGCCGACGATTGGTCGAGCCCGTACGCGGCGCGGGTCGATCCGACGGCGCATTACGAGCCGCCGCGGACCCATTAGAAGTTAACCGGGTTAGCTGACGCGGGCGGCGGCGCTCGGCTACAAGTGCGCATGCGCAGCTGGCAGTGCCTCGCGGCGGCGACGTTGGGCCTCGCGCTCGCGGCGTGCGCTGACAACCGCGGCAGCGCGCCCGATGACCTCGGCCACGGCGGCCTCGGCGGCAATGGCGCGGCCGATCTGGCGACGGCGCCGAACGATCTCGCCGGCGCGCCCGATCTCGGCAACGGCGACGGCGGCGCGCCCGACGTCAGCGCGCCCGCGATCGACTGCAGCGACGCCATCACCGACGTCTACGTCACGCCCGCGAACCTGCCGCCGCTCACCGACGCGGCGCGCGGCGACATCGTGCGCTGCGCCGTCGACACCGCGCTCGATCTGCCGACGGTGCAGAGCGAGGTCGCGGCCAAGGGCATCACCACGACCATGACCGCGGCGGTGCATCTCTATCGCATCGCGTTTCGCACCGTGCGCGGCGACGGCTCGGCCGGCGTCTCGACGGCGCGGGTCTATCTGCCGTCGGCGCCGGCGACGCGGCCGGTGCGGCTCGTCGCGGTCGGCCATCCCACCGACGGGCTGGCGCCGAGCTGCGCGCCGTCGACCGATCCGACCTCGAACCAGGATCTGGCGCTGCCCTGGGCCGGGCGTGGCGACGCCGTCATCGTCCCCGACTACGCGGGCCTGGGCAACGAAGGCGTGCAGAGCTACGTCGACAACCGCGATCAGGGGCACGCGATCCTCGACGGCGCGCGCGCTGCGTAAGCTCCTGCCGGCGAACGCGGCGGCGACCGACGTGCTCGCCGTCGGCCACAGCCAGGGCGGCGGCGCGGTGCTCTCGGCGCAAGCGCTCGCGCGCGACTACGGGCTCGACGGCACGCTCGTCGGCGTGATCGCCTTCGCGCCGCAATGGCCGACGCGGCTCAACTCGTTCGGCTACGTCGATCAGCTCAACAATCCGACCGAGCTCACCATCGCCACCGGCATCAGCGACAACGTCGTCACCGTGATGCGCACCTACGGCTATTTCTACAACCACGTCGGCGCCGCCGACGCCGGCGACGGATTTCCCGCGGCCAGCCGCAGCGGCATCGACGGCGCCGCCACGACGCTGTGTCAGACGCCGCTCGGCGGCTACCTGCAGGCGACGGCCACACACGTCGGCGATCTGTTCGATCCGGCATTCCGCACCGCGCTCCTCGCCTGCATCGCCAACGGCGCCGGCGACGCCGGCTGCGTCGATCCGGCCAAGAGCTGGTACGGCTACCTCGTCGCCAACTTCGTCACCGCCGACGCCACCGGCGCGCCCATCCTCTACGTGCAAGGGCTCGCCGATCCGATCATGCCGCCGGCGCGCGAGGCCGCGTGCAACCTGCAGAAGCTGCAAGCCGACGGCGTCGCGCCCGAGGTGTGCGTCGATGGGCCGGCCGATCATCAGACCGTCGTCGGACGCAACACCGACTTCGCGCTCTCGTGGGCCGATGCTCTGCGTGGCGGCGGCGACCTGCCCTCGTGCTCGGCCGCGGGCCTGCCCGCCTGCACGCCCTGAGCGCGCTCAGGATCGCCCGCGCAGCCAGCGATGCGCCGTGATCACCGAGCCGATGCGCGGCACCCACTCGATGCGCAGCTCGTCGGCGTACTGCTCGGCCGCGCGCAGCCCCGGCGGCGTCGCCCCCAACGATGGCGCTCCGCAGCGCGCGATCATCTGCAGCGCCGGCCGCGGCTCGTCGACGATCGAGAGCTCGACCTCGCCGCCGCCGCACGCGAGCGCGTGGCTCGCCAGCGACACCGCGCACGCCGCCGCGCACCACACGTCGAGCCCGCGCAAGCCGGCGTCGCGCGCGAAGGCGAACGCCAGGTTCTCGCACAACGTCCGGTCCTGCAGCTCGCGACACTGCAGCACCAATCGCAATTGCCTCGCTGAATGCAATGCCCACTCCGCCCCGATGGCTCTCATGTCGGCGGCGCTTTTGCAGTCGGCGTACCAGCGGCGGCGCGCGCGCAAGTGCGCGTGAAGCGATGGTCGGT
>DASXOU010000261.1:0-3565 GCA_036494045.1 Polyangia bacterium
GCAGTGGTTCGTCAAGACCGAGCCGCTGGCCAAGCCGGCGATCGACGCGGTGAACGAGGGCAAGACCAAGTTCATCCCCGAGTCGTGGACCAAGACGTACATGCACTGGATGACCAACATCCGCGACTGGTGCATCTCGCGCCAGCTGTGGTGGGGCCATCGCATTCCGGTGTGGTACTGCGGCAAGGGCCACGTCACCGTCGCCGAGGAGACGCCGCCGGCGTGCGGCGAATGCGGCGACGCGGCGATCACGCAAGACGAGGACGTGCTCGACACCTGGTTCTCGTCGGCGCTGTGGCCGTTCTCGACGCTCGGCTGGCCCGAGCCGACGCGCGAGCTCAAGACCTTCTATCCGACGTCGGTCATGGAGACCGGCTACGACATCCTTTTCTTCTGGGTCGCCCGCATGATGATGATGGGGCTGCACTTCATGAAGAAGGTGCCGTTTCGCACCGTGTACCTGCACGCCATCGTCGTCGACGAGCACGGCGACAAGATGTCGAAGGTCAAGGGCAACGTCATCGATCCGCTCGACGTCGTCTACGGCGCGACCAAGGAAGACTTGATGTCGAAGGCGCGCGATCAGCTGTCGCCGCCGTCGGCCATCACCAACATCGAGAAGGCGTTTCCCGAGGGGATTCCGGCGGCGGGCGCCGACGCGCTGCGCTTCACGCTGGCGGCGCTGGCGGCGCAGGGGCGCAACATCCGGCTCGCGATTCATCGCGTCGAGGACTCGCGCCACTTCGCCAACAAGCTGTGGAACGCGGCGCGCTTCGCCATGATGAACCTGCAAGGGTTCGACGCCGATCGCTTCGGCGACGCGCTGCGCGAGGGCGTCGAGACGGCGGCGCTGACGCTGGCCGATCGCTGGATCCTGTCGCGCCTGCAGCGCACGGCGGCGCAGGTCGACGAGGCGCTCGAGGCCTATCGCTTCAACGACGCGGCGCAGGCGATCTATCGCTTCATCTGGGACGAGTTCTGCAGCTGGTACATGGAGCTCGTCAAACCGATTTTGTACGACGACTCCAACGAGGTGATGGCGCAGAAGCGCAAGCGCGCGGCGCAGGGCTGCTTGTCGATGTCGCTGGAGACGGCGTGCCGCCTGTTGCATCCGTTCATGCCCTTCATCACCGAGGAGATCTGGCAGCAGCTGCCCAAGGCGACCGGCACGCCGGGCTCGATCATGATCACGATGTATCCGGTGGCCGACGCCTCGCTGCTCGACGAAGCGGCCGAAGCGCAGATGAAGATGATCCAGGACGTCATCGTCGCCGTGCGCAACCTCGTCGCCGAGTACAACGTCAAGGGCAAGGTCGACGTGACGCTGCTCGCCGGTGAAGCCGCGCGCGCGATGCTCGAAGGGCACGAGCCGCTCATCATCGCGCAGGCCAAGATCGGCAAGCTGACCATGACCGAGGGCGCGGCGCCGACGGGGACGGTGGTCAACGTCGTCGGCGAGATCCAGGTGTGTGTGCAGCTCGCTGGCGCCATCGACAAGGGCGCCGAGTCCGAGCGCATCGAGAAGGAGCGCAAGAAGCTGCAGAAGGAAGCGGCCGGCGTCGAGGGGCGGCTCAGCAATCCCTCGTTCAAGGATCGCGCGCCGGCCGACGTCGTCGAGAAGGCGCAGCGCGACCTGGCCGGGCTCAACGAGCGCATCGCCAAGCTGTCGAGCTCGCTCGAGCGCCTGAAGACGCTCTAGCCAAGACGCTCTGACGCGCGGCGCGCATTCAGTGTAAAATCGGGCGGTGACCTCTTCGGCGTCGCTGGTGCTCGACCCGGCAGACTGCTGCCTCGTCATGATCGATTGTCAGGTCAAGCTCGCCAACGCGATGCCGTCGGCGGTCTTGGGCGCGGCGGTGCGCCATTGGGTGGCGCTCGTCGAGATGGCGGCGCGGCTCAAGCTGCCGGTGTGCGCCAGCGAGCAATATCCGCAAGGGCTCGGCGCGACCATTCCGGTGCTCAAGGAAGCGCTCATGAAGGTCATGCCGCCGACGCGCTGGCTCGAGAAGCTCGACTTCTCGTGCTGCGAGACGCCGCTGTTCCAGCAGTTCCTGGCCAACGGGCGGCGCACCTTCATCGTGTGCGGCATGGAGACGCACGTCTGCGTCTATCAGACGGTGCGCGCGATGGTGGCGCGCGGGCTGCGCGTGCACGTGCCGGCAGATGCGTGCGTGTCGCGCGCCCACGCGAACTGGAAGGTCGGGATGGAGCTGATGGCGCGCGCGGGCGCTGTGCCGACGTCGACGGAGGCGGTGCTGTTCGATCTGGTCAAGCGCGCCGAGGGCGAGAACTTTCGCGCGCTCGCCAAGCTCGTCAAGTAGCGCGCCGCGAGCTGCCCGCCGTCGCTGTTACGCGCCGCCGTCGGGCGGGATGCAGCTCGTCGGAATGCAGGCGCAGATGTTCGACGAGTTGCACAAGCAGGCCGCGTTCTCGCCGCACACGCCGGCGGGATCGGTCGAGTGGCACTGGAACGAGCAGAAATAGGTGTCGCTCGCCGACGGGGTCTGGCCGTTGAAGAGCGCGCTGCAGCTCGTGGCCATGCCGTTGCCGGTGCAGTCGGGCCCCTGGTTCGTGCAGAACTTGCCGACGCCGAGCGAGTTGCCGACGTCGCCCGGATGGCCGCATTGCGACAAGAGCGCCATGTCGACGTGCACGGTCGCCGAGAGATCGGCGGAGCCGCCGCCGCCGTCGTCGCCGTTGTTGGAGCTCGAGCCGCACGCGGCGGCCAAGAGGATGATCGTGAGGAGCGAACGCATGCGCGGATGCTACCGCGATTCGCCGCCGCGCAGGCGCGCCAATTGCTCGGCCGAGGCGCGCATGCGTCCGGGCTCGCGCATGCGCCGCGCGCGCCACAAGAGGTTGTGCGGCGTCACCGTCGGCGGCACCAGCGCCTCGACGGTGGTCTCCCAGCCGGCGGCCTCGAGCCGCAGCGTGCGCTCGGTGTCGATGAGCGACATGACCACGCGGCGGCGCACCTCGGCGTGGCGCGGCACGCCGAGCGCATCGGCGCGCGCCTCGGCCGTCGGCGAAAACGCGACTGCCTGCGCGTAGCAGCACGGCACCACCAGGATCACGCGCGCGGCCGCGGCGACGGCGGCGTCGAGGATCGCGTCGGAGGCGGCGCCGCACGCGTGCAGCCCGACGACCACGTCGGGCGCCTCGGGCCAGGCGCGCGCATCGGCGACGTCGCCCTCGACCACGCGCACCTCGGCCGCGCGTGACAGGCGCGCGATCGCCTGCCGGCACAATTCGGCGCGGCGCGGTTCGCGCTCGATCACGTGCACGCGCGCAAAGCCGAGGAGCTCGACGGCGAGCAGGCCCACGTAGGCCTTGCCAGCCGCCGCGTCGACGAGGAGGCGATCGGGCTTGGCGAAGCGCGCCAGCCGATCGAGCAACGCCGCGGTCTCGCGCGCCTTCTTCAGATCCTCGCGCCTGAGCGACGTGCCGTCGGCGGCGATGAACAGCCGATGCAGCGCAGCTTCGACGGCCGCAAGCTCTACGCTGCTCGCCACTTGCTCTCCACCCGGCGATGCTACCGCATCGGACGTGCTAGGATGAAAGGCCG
>DASXOU010000262.1:0-2948 GCA_036494045.1 Polyangia bacterium
ATCGCACGCCGTAGGGCGGGGCATTGGCGTCGCTGCTGCTGGGGCCGCCTGCGTGCGAGGCCGGGTGGACGTAGACGTCCTTCTTCATGCGCGCGTTCGGCAGAATGAAGCGGATGGCGTGATTGACTGCGCCGGCGGCGACCTCGTCGGCAGTCGGCAGCAGCGCTGCGATGGGAAAGCCGGCGGCGTCGGCCGACGTGCACTGGTCGCCACGCTCGTTGTCTGGATACGCCTTGGTCAGATCCCAGACGAACGCACCGAGCGCGGTGAACGCGCTTCCTGCCTGCGTGGAGTTGTAGAGCTCGTACAGCTTCTTCTCCGAGGTCTCGACGGTGAGCACGTGGCAGTCGTTGTTGCTCGTGTCGCAGGTGTAATCGGCGCTGCCTTCGGTATTGCCGCCGGAAACGAGCGGCATCTGCAGCGGCACGGGGTCGCAGTCGGTGCCGCCGTAGCAGTATCCGCCGCTCGGGGCCGTGATCGTCTGACGTGGAGTCGAGCTGTCGGCGAAGAACAGTGGGATCGAGAAATCGATCTGCAGCTTGTTTCCGTTGCCCCAGCCGCCCGCGGCGACGAGCGCGGCGATGATCGCGTCGGAGCGCGTGTCTTTGGTCAGCGCCGAAACGTCGACGGTCCACGGCTCCGGCTGCTCGAAGATTCCGCCGACGGTTGGCGTAACCGAGCCGCCGCCACCGCCGGTCCCACCGCCACCGCCGGCGCCGCCTCCGCCGTCGGTCCCGCCTCCACTGTTGTGACTGCCGCAGGCCGGTAGGAGCACCACGAGCGCCAAGGCGACGAGGTTTTTCACGTCCTCATTGTAACAGGTCGCTACATACAGACGACGGCGCACAGCTTGGACGTCGCGTCACACGTCCCGTCGTGGCACGATTCCTCAGCGTCCGCCGTCGTCGGCTGCGGCACGCACGATTGGCCGAGCGCGACCAGCTTGGTGCACTTCGACGTCGTGCTGTCGCAGTAGAAGTCATCGTCGCAATCGAAGTCGCCCGGCGTGCACGTCGCGCCGAGCCCGTCGGCGGCGACGCACTTCTTGCTGGTCGCGTCGCAGGTGGCGTCATCCGGGCAGCCGGGCTCGCTCGCCGTCGGGTCGCAGGTCGCGGCGATGTCGAGGACCGCGCCGCACTTGCCGGCCTTGGTCGTCACGCCCGTCGTGTCATTGACGACGAGGCCGATGCAGCGCTGGCCGTCGGGACAGGCCTCGAACGCCGAGCAGGCGGCGCCGGCGGCGACTCGCGCCGCGCACACCGGCGTGGCCGTCTCGGTGTTGCAGTAGAGGCCCGCCTGACACTCGTCATCGTCGCCGTCGCAGGCGGCGCCGGCGGCGCCGGGCTGCGCGCACTTGCCGGGCACTTCGGGCGTGGTTCCGTCTGCCGGCACGTCGCCGACGCAGACCAGCGCATCCTGACAGAAGACCGTCGACGAGCAGCTGGCGCCGGCGGCGGCGCTGGCCACGCACTCACTCTTCGTGCTGTCGCAGTAGAGGTTCGATCCGCATTCGTCGTCGTCGGGATCGCAGGCCGCTCCGCTGGCGAGGAGCGCGTTGCACGTGCCCATGCAACCGTCGTCGAGCTCGCTCGTGCTCGAGCCGCAGTAGCTCGTTCCCGCGCACTCGTCCGACGACAGACAGGCGGCGCCGACGGCGAGCGTGCTGGTCAGAACGGCGTCGCAGAGCTGATCCACCGTCCCGTACTGATTGTCGAGACAGCCCACTTGCGCGATCGCCGTCAGGCAGGCCGAGACTGCGTTGGCGTCGAACGTCAGGTGCGTCGCTGCGATCGACGCGTCGATCGAGAACGCGGGCGGATAGGCGAGAAAGTCCGCCTGCGCGTCGGTCTCGCATTGCGCCTCTTCGGAGGCGCCGATGAAGCCGCAACGCGCCCAGTATTTGCAGAACGCCTGATTCTGACTGGTGACGAACTGATCGAACGGCGTATCTCCCGTCGGCGCTGGCGGCGCCGGCGTTTGGCCCGGCGGCGAGGTCGCCATGTCGGGCGCGGAGGTGTCGCCGCCGCCGCCGGTGCCATTGTCGCCGGGGTTGCCGTTGCTGCTCGATGGCTGTTTGGAGCCGCAGCCCGCGATGCACACGATCGCGAGCGCAAGGTTCAGGGATTTACTCATGGGACCTGCGCCTAGCAAGAGACGAACCGCAGCCGCTGCTCGCTTCCCGCGCGGCGAACGCGCGGGCTTGCGGCGCCGATGCACCATGACGGCGGCGTAGGCGAGGGGGGCGGACCGCTGAGCGTGTGGCGACGGCGCCACGGCGCGCCGTCGAGGACGACGGGCGGGCGTGATAGAGTCGTCGGCCATATGCGAAGCGTTCTGGTCGGTACGCTGCTGGTTTTCGTCGCGGCGGGAGTCGCGCACGCCGACAACAAAGAGGTGGCGAAGCAGGCCTTCGTCGAAGGCTCGCGCCAGTACGAGCTCGGCGACTTCAAGGCCGCGCTCGAGGCGTTCAAGCGCGCGTACCTCAACTACGAGGAGCCCGCGTTTCTCTTCAACATCGCGCAGTGCCAGCGCCAGCTCGGCGACAAGGCCGAGGCGATGCGCACGTACAAGGTCTTTCTGCACAAGGTGCCGGATTCGCCGCAGCGGGCGGAGGTCGAGCGCATCGTCGGCGATTTGCAGGCGGCGCTCGACCAGGAGAAAGCGGCGCGCGCGCGCCCGCCGACCGACACGATGCAGCCGTCGCCTTCGAGCGAGCTGCCGCCGACGACCACGACCGCGCCGCCCGGCACGACAGCGCCGGCGACCGCGAACGTGCCGCCGGCCGCGACCTCGAGCGCGCCTGCCGTGCCCGCGACGCCCGCGAGCGAGAGCGAGCGCCGGCCGTTCTACAAGAAGTGGTGGCTGTGGACGGTCGTCGGCGGTGTCGTCGTCGTCGGTGTCGGGCTCGGCGTCGGCCTCGCCGTCGGCCTGTCGCACGGCAACAACAC
>DASXOU010000263.1:0-2156 GCA_036494045.1 Polyangia bacterium
CGGCACCGAGAGCCACCACACGAGCGAGCGCACCAGCACCTGCACCAGGCGCGGGCCGAGCTCGGGCCCGACGGCGCCGACGACCGCGGTCTCGAGCGGGCCGTTGACCTCGACGCGCAGCCGCTTGAAACCGGCCTTCTCGAGCTCGTCGTCGGCGGCGGAGTGCGCCGGCTTGGCCGACTCGTGCGCGGCGGGCGTGCCGCCGTCGTCGTTCACCGTCGCCGCGGCGACGGGCGCGGGCGGCGCGGGATTTCCCGGCGCCGGCGTTGGCGGCGGCGCGCTCACCGTCGGCGCCATCGGCGTGGCCGACTTCTTGTGCAGCCGCCACCAGGCGAGGAGCGCGACGAGCACGATGACGACGGCGACTGCGACGGCGGGTCCGGCCGGCCGCTTGCGCGACCGCCCGAGCGTGGGCATCTCGGCCATGGGGCGGCGATACTACCGTTTTTCAGCGGCTCAGGCTTTGCCGATGCGTCCGCGGCACGCCAGATCGTACAGCGACAACAGACGGATCAAGCGCCGCTCGACGCGCTCGCGCCCTTGCGTCTCGCTCTCCGGATGCGTGCGCAGCTCGCCGAGGTCGCGCTGGATGTCGGCCAGCTCGGCGCGCACCACGGTCATGTGCGGCTCGGCATCCTTGGAGTCCAGCCGGCGCCGCCACGCCTGGATCTCCCGTTCCCAACCTTGCAGATCGAACTCGTTCATGGGCGGCCATTTGTACTGCAAGATCGATGCGCCCGCCAAGTGGGCGCATGCGCAAGGGCGCGCCAGGTGACGGCGGCAACTTCCGCACACTCGCTCGCGCGCCCGTGCAACGCCTGCAGAGCGAGCGATAGGCACGTCGGCTGCAACCCTACGGGTCGTGCGTCTGTTCCATCCGCTACGTTGGCTGCGCGCTGCCAAGCGCATCGCCCGGCGCGGGCGCGCCGCGGCGCCGATCGATCCGTCGCGCCGGCGGATCGTGATGCTGCAGATCGACGGGCTCTCGTCGCGCCGGCTGTTGCAAGCGCTGGCGCGCGGCGACATGCCACACTTGAAGCGCTGGCTCGACTCGGGCCAGGCGCGCGTGCGCCGCATCAGCGCCGCGTCGCCGCCGTCGACGCCGGTGTTCACCGCCGGCCTGCTCTACGGCGCGCGCGGCGGCGTGCCCGGCTTTGGTTGGTACGATCGCAAGCTCGGCCGTCAGGTGCGCATGGATCTGGCCGAGGACGTGAGCGCGCTCGAGCCTTCCTTGGCCGAGGAGCGGCGGCCGCTGCTCGACGGCGGCACCAGCTACGGCACGATCTGGCCCGGCGGCGCCGCCGATCCGTTCTTCAACGTCGTCCTCTTCAACTACGGCGCGACCTCGACCGGCAAGCTGGTGCGCAACGCGTGGGACAAGCTGTTCTCGACGGGCGCCGGCGTCGTCATCGCCGGCAAGGTGGCGTCGCGCTTCTTGCTCGAGCTCGGCGTCGGGCTGTGGGACTTCCAACGCTGGTGCCGGCGCATTCACTCGACGCGCTTCGAGTGGCGCTTTTTGTACATGCGCCTGTTCGTCTCCGTAATCATGCGCGACGTCTCCACGCAGGCGGCGATCGTCGACATCCTGCGCGGCGTTCCGCGCATCTTCCTCGATTATCTCGGCTACGACGAGTACGCGCATCGCCGCGGACCCGACGCCGAGCTGGCGCTCTACAACCTGCAGGGCATCGACGGCGCCATCGCCAAGATCTTCCGCGCCGTGCGCGCCGTGCCCGAGTACAACTACGACATCTTCGTCTTCTCCGATCACGGGCAGATCGCGACCACGCCGTTTTCGCGCGTCGTCGGGCGCGAGCTGTGCGAGTTCGTCCTCGAGCACGCGCGCGTCGCCGTCGGCGGCAGCTTGAAGTCCGACGCGGTCGCCGAGCTGGTTTCGCTGCGCGCGACCGAGTTCTGGACGCGCACGCTGCCCAAGGGGCTGCGCGGTCCGGCGCGGATCTACGTCGAGTGGCTGCGGCGGCGCTTGCGTCGCGGCGCCGACGAGCGCGCGTGGCAGCCCATCGACGGCATCGAAGTGGTCACCGGGGGCTCGATTGCGCACATCTACTTCGACCGCGGCGCTGCCGAGCGGCTCACGCTCGCCGAGATCGACGCGCGCTATCCCGAGCTCGTCGCCGCGCTCGAAGCCTGTCCCG
>DASXOU010000264.1:0-2573 GCA_036494045.1 Polyangia bacterium
GCCTTCGGCGGCGACAAAAGGCAGCGCCAGCGGCGGCAAGCCGGCGCGCGTGAGCACGAACCCATCGTCGGCGAACGCCGTGCGCACCAGCGCCATCTCGGGCAGCGTGCGCTGCGTGAGGAACATCCCGCGCTCGTCGACGACCATCCAGCGCCGATCGTGCTCGAGCCCGCGCTCGGTCACCCGCGCCGCAGCGACCGCGATCCCCGCGCACGACTTCACCGGATAAACGAAGAGCGCCTCTACCTTCACGGTGCGTCTTTGGGCGTGTAGTCGATCTGCACGCGATCGACGACGCGCTTCGATACGTGGATCTTGCCCTTGTCGTCGACCACCACGGCGCCGACGTCGTCGAGCTTGTCGATCATCTCGAACCCCTTCTGCCAGCCGAGGATGAACACCGCATCGTCGACGGCGTCGGCGAGAAACGCGTTGGGCGCGTAGATCGTGACCGAGCGCGACTTCGTCGCCGGATAGCCGGTGCGCGGATCGATGATGTGGTGGTAGCGTTTGCCGTCGAGAATGAAGTAGCGCTCGTAGTCACCCGCCGTCGAGAACGCGTGGTTCACCAGCATCATCTTGGCGAACACGTCGCTGCGCCCGCCGCGCGGATCGCGGATGCCGGTGATCCACGGCGCGCCGTTCTTGCTGCCCGAGCACATGAGATCGCCGCCCGCCTGCACGATGGCGTCGTTGAAACCGGCGCGGCGCAGAATGGCGACGGCGCGATCGACGGCGTAGCCCTTGGCGATGCCGCCGAGGCTGATGCCCATGCCCTTTCGCTTGAGAAACACGGTCGATTTGTCGTGATCGACGACGATGTCGCGATAGTTCACCAGGCGGAGGTGCTTTTTGATCTCCTCGGGCGACGGGACCTTCGCCGTCAGATCCTCGTCGAACTTCCAGATCCCGTGCATCGCGTAAAACGAGATGTCGAAGACGCCGCCCGACATCTTGGACGTCTTCTGCGACATCTCGATCACCTCGAGCGTCTCCGGTCCGACCTTCACCGGCGCGATGCCGGCGTTGGCGTTGATGCGATAGACCTCGGAGTCGCGCCACGTGGTCATCAGATCTTCGACGCGCCGGATCTCGTCGAAGGCGGCGGCGATGGCGCGCTCGGCGCCCTCTTCGTCGTCGGTGAGCACGGCGAACGAGACTTCGGTGCCCATCGCCTGGAAGCCGCGGCGCACCAGATGTCGCTCCGCGGAAGCTGCGAGTGGCGCGCGCGCGCAGAACACGAATCCGCAAACTGTCAATACGCCCAAGATCACGCGGCGCGCGTTCATCTGGTGCAGTGATAACACGAGTGGTACGCTTGACCAGCAATGCGGAACGACGAGTTCGACGACTGCATGGAGATGGCGCGCGCGCTGCTCGGCGGTTACGAGGGCGCGGGCGACTTGTGGGAAGCGAACGATCACGTCAACCGCGCGCTGCGCTGCCGGCCGCTCGAGCCGGAGGCGTGGATCCTGAAGTCGCAGATCTTGTCGTCGCTCGACGATGATCTGGCGGCGCTGGCGGCGTCGGAGATGGCCGTGAAAAGGCTGCCGCGCTCGTCGGAGGCGCACTACGTGCGCGCGGCGGTGCTGGCCGATCTCGAGCGCTACGCCGAGGCGTTGAAGGCGGTCGAGCGCGCCTTCCGGCACATGGGCGCCGATGACGATTGGCTGCTCGAGGACCTGTATTACGAGAAGGCCGCGATCTTGGACGCGCTCGATCGCGCGGAAGAAGCGATGGCCACGTTCGAAGCGGGCCTCAAGCGCTGCCCCGAATCATCGCTGCTCAAGGCCGGCCTCGAGCCGCTGCGGCGCGAGCGCATGCGCCGCGCCTTCAAAGTCATCCCCGGCGGCCGCCGCTAAAAGCCAGATCAAGCAACAGGGAGATCAGTCTCCCTGAGCTCCCTGTCGTCTGTTCTGGCTTTACAGCGGGCACGGGGAGGTCGAGCCGCAGCAGAGGGTGCCGCACGGGCCTTCGCCGGGCGAGGGCGGGCCACCGGTCGCGCAGATGTTGCCGCCGGTGCAGGCGGCGCCGTCGCCGCACTTGCACGTGTTCGTCGACGGGTCGCACCACTCGCCGGCGTTGCAGCAGGCCGTGCCGCAGCTCGGCCCTTTGGTGCACGCGCCGCCGCCGGCCGTACAGTCGTGCTCGTTGCCGCGACCGCCGCCGCCGCCGCCGCTTCCGGCGCTGCCGCCGCCGCCGCCGCTGCCGCCGCCGCCGTCGCCGCCGCCCGGTAATCCGGCACGTCCGCAGCCGCCCAACGTTAACAAAAGTAGGAGCGCAAACCGCATGTCTCATTGTACCCTCCGCCACGAAAATGCAGCGCGCCTTGTCCGCCCTCGTCGCTACGCCCGCGCGCCGTACCGCGCTCGCGGTGGCCTCGTTCGCCGTCCTCGTGCTCATTCCGTTCGCCGGCAACTACGGCGCCTGGGACCCGTGGGAGACCCACTACGGCGAGGTCGCGCGCCAGATGCTCGCGCGCAACGACTTCATCAGCCTCTACTGGCCCGGCTCGCCGCTCGACCACGCGCCGCGCGGCGAGTTCTGGTCCAAGCCCGTCCTCACCTTCTGGC
>DASXOU010000265.1:0-19011 GCA_036494045.1 Polyangia bacterium
GACCTCGACGGGAATGTGGCACTGCCCATGCGTCAAGATGTAGACGACGAGCTGGCGCCGATCTTCCCGCTTGAGCCGCTGCAGCTCGAGCGCGAACTGGCGAAACACCTTGGCGTAGTTGCGCCCGCGCTCGGACTTGAAGCAGAGCAGATAAGGCGCGGCCAGATCGCCCGACATCACCTTCTGCGTGTCGTAGAGGCGCGAGTCGAAGAAGCGCAGCCACACCTCGTCGCCTTCGAGCGCGAGCTTCTTGGCCAGCGTGAGCGCCAGGCCGCGCGCGAACACCTGACGCACGCCGCGCATCGAGGGCGAGCTGTCGACGAGGATGTATTGCAGGCGGCGCTCTTCCTCGCGCTGCTTTTCGTGGCCGTAGTAATAGAGCTCGTCGTCGATGACCTTGCGCTCGAACATGTCCTCGTCGTAAGCGAACTCGGAGAGCACCAGCGAGTCGAGGTTGCCGCGGCGCTCGATCGACGCGTAGCCGTCGACGGCGAAGGTCTGCACGCCCGAGGCGCGCTTGGTCTCGAGCACCGACGGCAACAGCTCGAGCGAGAAGTTGACGACGTCGTTGGCGTCGGCCGATTGGAAGACGCCGAAGAGATCGACGAGATCGATCGCGGCCGCCTCGACGCCGGCCGATCCCGAGTTGAAGACGCCGAGCAGCCGCAAGGTGTCGAGATCGATCTGCTCGAGCGAGGTGTAGACGTGGAGCTGCTGTGACGCGAGGAAGCGCAAGAAGCCGACGACGGGCGCGGCGTCGAAGTCGCGGAAGTGCTGCGCCAGATCGGCGTCGGCGTAGGTCTGCGGATCGAGCGGCAGCTCCTCGACGCCGACCGACTTGGTCGGCTCGTTCCAGCGGTGATAGAGGTCGCCGAGGATTTTGGTGAGCAGCACGGCGACGAGATCGTCGCGCAGCCGCCAGGAGGTCGCCTTCTCGACGACCTCGGAGGCGGCGATGGTCGAGAGCAGCGACGCGTATTGGCGCAGAAGCGCGCGCGCTTCGTCGCCGAGGCCGACGGCGGAGAGGAGCGCGTCGCGCGGGCCGAGCATCACGCCGCCGGCGCCGCGCGGCGCGGTCATGAGCAGGCCCACGTCGTGGACGATGAACAGCGGCAGGTGCACGCCGAGCCGCCCCATGGTGTTGGCCCAGGCGGCCGCGCGCACCGCGGCCATCGGGTTTTGCGTGCGCACGTGGCTGAGCGCGAGGGTGCCGACCTGGCGCGCGAGGAAGCTATGGCGTTTGTCGGCGGCGATCATGGGTGCGGCTCACTTCAGCTTCGACAAGCGTGACAAGTAGCCTTTGACGTGGGTCTTCGGTATGGCGTCGTCGGCGCCGGCGGCGAGCATGCGCTCGTTGGAGCGCTCGTCGGACGAGATGGCCACGATCTTGGCGTCGCCTGTGGCGCCCGCGCCGCGCGGAAACGCGGCACGCAACGCGCGCACTGCGTCTTCTCCCGAAGCGTGGTCGTCCATCGCGTAGTCCATCAGCACCACATCCGGTTTTTCGCGGCCGACGATGGCCACCGCGTCGTCGGCGTGGGCGAAGAACTTCAGCTCCAGTTGCGGCACCTCGTATTCGCGCGCCCGCCGCACCAGCACGTCGTCGAAGACGATCACCTTCATCGCGATCAGCCGAACTTCGACGACGCGAACACGTTCTCGAGGAGCGCGTCGACCTCGGCGACCATGCGGCGCGCAGTCTCGGAGTCGACCGCTTGCAAGGCCGCCTTGATCTCGTTCAGGTTCTTGAGCTGCGAGAAGAGCTGGATGTCCGAGAGCGCCTCGCCCGAGGTCAGAAGCTCGCGGATGATCTGCAGCTCGCCGAGGAGATCGTCGAGGCCGACCTGGCCCGTCGAGAAGCGGCGCTCTTGCGGATGATCGCGATACCAGCGATCGACGACGGGGCCGACGATCTCCTCGAGGATCTCGGTCTGGTCGAGGTTGTTCCAGATGTGCTTCAAGATGAAGAAGTCGGAGTCGTTGGCTTGATCGCGGCCGTCGACGATGGCGGACGCGGCGAACAGCTTGAGCAGCTTGACGACGCGGCGATCGGAGACCGAGATGCCCTCCGAGCGGATCTGGAAGATGAGCCCCTTGTACTTGGAGAGGAAGTCTTCGGTGAAGGCGAGGTGCGCATCGAAGCGCTTGTGCAGGCCGTGGAGATCGCGCGCGGTGAAGAGCGCGCGGTCGACGACCGACTTGCCGGTGAGCAGCGCCGCTTCGTTGGCGATGCCTTTGGCGACGAGGTTGTGGAAGTGATAGCTGTCGAGGTTGTCGCTGACGACGCGCAGAAGGAAGCGATCGAAGATGGCGGCCAGGTTGTCGTCGTTCGGCACTTCGTTGGAGGCGCCGAACATCGACAGCAGCGGCACGTCCATGAGGCGCGAGCCGTTGGCGAACTTGCGCTCGTTCAAGATGGTGAGGAGCGAGTTCAGGATCGCCGAGTTGGACTTGAAGATCTCGTCGAGGAAGACGAGCTCGGCTTCGGGCAGCATCGTCTCGGTCTTGCGCGTGTAGGTGCCTTCGCGGAAGGCGCGGATGTCGACGGGGCCGAAGAGCTCGTTGGGCTCGGTGAAGCGCGTCAAGAGATACTCGAAGTAGCGCGCGTCGATGAGCCGCGCGAACGTGCGCACGAGCGCGGACTTGGCGGTGCCGGGCGGGCCGACCAGCAGCATGTGCTCGCCGGCGGCGACCGAGACGAGGAGCAGGCGGATCACCTCCTGCTTGTCGAGGAAGTGCTGCTCCATGACGCGCGCGGCTTCCTGGAAGCGCGTCGCCAGGCGCGTGTCCGCCGGCAGCGGCGGGGGCGAAGGTGGAGGGCTCTCTCGCATCTTTCCCTAGTTTACCGCTAAAACCATTCACAGGGAGATCAGGGAGCTGATCTCCCTGTCGTTTGGTCTCAGGACGCCAATTGCAGGTGGCCGACGCCGCGGGCCATGACGCCGACGAGCTCGAGCAGGCGCTCGGTGCCGACGAGCTGCGCGCACGCGGCCGCGTAGGCGTCGACGTCGGCGCGCACCCGCGCGTCGCGCGCCACGTCGGGCGGGCGCCCGAGGCCGACGCGCTGGGCCGCCGCGAACAGGCCGTAGAAGTCGCGCAGGCCCGGCTGCGCCTGCACCTGGCCCTGCAGCTCGATCAGGTGATCGCGCTCGGTCGCGCCGCGCTTGGCCACGAGTCCGAGGAGCTGCACGTGACAGGCGAACGCCGTCGCCGTGCGCGCCGCCGGCCGGGCGCGCGCGTCCTTGTCGTTGTACAGCGCCATCAGCGCCGCGGTGTACGCGCCCGCGACCTGCGGCAGCCCGGCGCCGAGCCAGCGATCGGCCACCGCGCGCGCGACCTCGGGCAGCTTGAGCCAGGGCACGAGCGGCAACAGATCGAAGCGCGGCTCCAGCCGCGACGGCTCGAACAGATCGGTCAGCGGCGACGACGCCAGCATCGCCGTGATGATGGGCTTGCCGAGCGGATCGGCCATCGCCTCGCCGGCGACGGTGACGCGCCAGCGCTCCTCGCGTACGCGCCGCAGCTCGGGCCACCTGAGCAGGCGCGACGGCGGCTCGGCGCCGCGGAACTCGCGCTTGCCCACCCAGAAGCTGACGCGCACGTCGTCGCGGCCGAGGTCGAACAGGTGGTGCAGCATCGAGTGGCGCTCGGCGAGCACGCGCGCGGCGGTGCGCGAGTCGTCGAGATCGAGATCGGGCAGGGGCAGCGTCGCCAGCTCGGTCGCGTAGGTCGAGACCGCGCGCAGGCGGCGCCGCGTCACCGACGGCGCGTTGGTCCCCGGATGCAAGAGGAACAAGAGGTTTTGCATGGCCGCGGCCAGGCGCAGCGCCTCCTCGTCGAGCGTCGGCTCGGGCGGCGACAGCACCAGCTCGCTCGTGATCGCGTGGCGCGCCTCGGCGATGCGCGCGCCGCTCTCGTCGCGCGTCGGGTCGGTGGTGACCAGCGTGCGCAGCTCGCGCGCGCCGATGACGTGCGCGACGCGGACGTCACCGCCGGCGACGAGCGGCAGGACGAAGTGGTGCAGCCACTGCGCGGGATCGAACGCCATCTACGGCTTCTTGACGATCGCGTTGTCGGGGTGAAATCCCCACAGCGGCAGCGAGCCGAGCTCCTCGTTCACCACCGTCGCCGGCGTGGTCGCGCGCGGCGGCGGCATGCGCGCGTCGCGGGTGCGCGGATCGACCTCGAGCCGCGCCAGGGCGCGCCGGCCGAGCGGCTCGAACGCGGCGTGCTCGAGCGCCAGCGGCCGGCCGCCGCGCGGAAAGACCACGTAGCGGCCGTTGACGCCGCCGATGTGATCGGTGAGCACCTCGGCGCCGACGCGCGGATAGAACTCCATGCCGAGCGGCACATAGACCGAGGGCGCCGCCTCTTGGAACATGTCGCCGATGGGAATTCCGTCGATGCCCTGCTCGCCGACGACGAAGAGCCCCTCGGCAATGGCGGCGACGCGATAGGTGGCCAGCATCGTCGGCGGCAGCGCGTAGACCAGCTTGCGCAGCCGATCGGCGTGCGCCCACGGCACCATCGTCGCGGTGACGCGGCGGCGCGCCGTCGCCGAGGCGACCAGCTTCAATTGCACCTCGAGCTTGTCGGGCTCGCGCGGCGTGTGCTCGGCGGGCTCGGCGCGCTCGCCGAGATCGAACCCGCCGCCGATGAGATCGCCCGCGGGCACCAGAGGCGGTGGCGCCTTCAAGACGTCGACGGCGTCGCGCGTGCCGGAGAAAACGTAGAAGCGCTCCTTGTCGAACACCGACGTGCACGAAGGCAGATGCAGCGGATGGCGATAGCCGACCTGCACGACCACGTTCTCGGCGACGGGCCGGAAGACCTCGACGCCGGGCACTTCGGCGAAGAGCGCGAGCATGCGCTCGGGAAGCTCGTGCACCTTGCACAAGAGGAACGCAGTCCCTTGCCCGAAGCTGCCGGCGCCCGAGGCGGTATCGGCGGGCTCGACGAACGCGGCTTCGGCGCGTACGCGATTGCGCCACAGGTAGGTCAGGAGCGAGCGGCCGAGGCCGGTGCGCGCGCCGATCCACAAGACCTCGCGATCCTGCAAGTCGTCGGCGGGCGTGCCGGGCAGGCGTCGCGGCGAGAGGCGGAAGACGAGCTGCGCGAACTCCACGTCTTTGACGCGCTGATAGCCCTGCGTGAACGTGTCGGAGTAGAGGACGAAGTCGGCCGGCTCGCCGTAGAGCGCGGTCGCGTCGTAGCCGAGCGGCGACGTGGTGTCGCGATATTTCACGAAGTGCTTGCCCGAGCCGGTGAAGGCCAGGCCACCGAGGAGCGCCGCGATGCGCGCCGCGCGATCGACAAGGTACGAGGTCTGCGCCGCGTAGAGCACGAGGAACTCGCGCGACATGAGCGGCGAGCGCACCTGATGGATCTTGAGCTTGGGCAGGAGCTCGTCCATCGACGACTCGTCGCAAAAGATGCGAAAGAATCCGACGAGCCGATCGACCGACGCAAACAAGAGCGCGCCCTGTTTGCCGAGGACGACGCCGCGGTTGTCGGGCGCCACGCCGGGGACGTTGAAGCGGGTCTGGTTGAGCGCGACGGGTTCGAGCATCGCGCCTCAAGCATACGCTATGCTTTGGGCCGGTGACGTTTTTCAAGCGCATGTTCTCGGCCGACTTCCGGCGCGCCGTCGCCGCCGAAGCGGCGGGCGACTACGCCGAGGCCGCGCGCGCGTACGCGCTGGCCGGCGAGCGCGTCAAGGTCGCCGAGATGCACCTCCTTCGCGCCGAGCGGGCGCCCTCCCCCGGCGCCAAGCTGCACGAGCTGCGCGCCGCCGTGCGCTGGGCCGAGCCCGACGACGCCGACGGGCGCAACGCGCGCCGCCGCATCGCGCGCGCGCTGTTCAACTGGGCGCGCGGCTCGGCCGTCGTCGGCGATCCGGAGAAGCAGGTGGTGCGCGACGCGGCGCAGCTGTTCGTCGACATCGGCGAGTTCGCGTCGGCCGGCGAGTGCCTGGAGTTCGTCGGCGACGAGTTCGCCGCCGCCGAGGCGTACCAGAAGGGCGGCGACGTCGAGCGGCTCGAGAGCGTGCTGGCGCGCGAGGAAGTGCGGCGCAAGCGCGACACGCGCATCCACGACGCGTTCGAGGAATACAAGCTGGCGCTGGCGGCGGGCGAGCGCGATCGCGCGCTCGAGGCGATCCGCTTGTGCGCCGAGGCGCCGTTGCCGGTCATGGCGCAGAGCCCGACCGATCGCTCGGAAGCGACGCGCGAGCGCGCCTCGTATCAGCGGCTGCGCGAAGAGCTCGAAGCTAAGCTGGTCGCCGACGGCAGCGTCGTCATCCGCGCCGGCGCCGTCGGCCACACGCGCGAGCGGCGCTACGTCGGCGGCTTTCCGCTGGTGCTCGGGCGCGACGCCGCCTGCCAGCTCTCGTTGCGCGACGCCGGCATCTCGCGCCAGCACTGCGCGGTGGTCGCCCACGACGACGGCTCGTTCGCGCTCGACGACCGCGACTCGAAGAACGGCACCACGCTCGGCGGCGTGCGCATCTCGGGGACGCTGCCGCTCGTCGGCGACGGCGACATCGGCCTCGGCGAATTGTGCGTCGTGCATTTCGCGCAAGCGGGCGACACGCTCACGCTCGAGGTCACGCGCGGGCTCGATCGCGGGCTCTACGTCGTCGCCGGCCGCGGCGCGCTCGACGTCGAAGGCGTGGGCGAGCTCATGTTCATCGACGGGCGCCCGCGCCTGTCGCCCCTCGGTGGGCGCCTGCTCTACTTGAACGGCGTGCACGTCTCGTCCGGCATCCAATTGATCCACGGCGACGTCGTCGAGCTCGGCGAGCAGCGGCTCGAGGTCGGCTGATGTCCCTGTGGGGATGGCTCAAAGATGCGTTCGGCGGCCGGCTGCCCGAGATCGAGCCCGAGGCCGAGCTGCCGGCGGAAGAGGCGTTTCTGCGCAACCTCCTTCAGCGCGTCACCGATCCCAGCGACGAAGGGCGCGTCGGCATCGGCGACCGCGAGTTCTGGGCCGCGGTGCAGCGCCTCGTCGCCACCGGCCGCGATCGCACCGCCATCGACATCTTGAGCCGCTTCGTCGCCGCGCGCCCCGACGATCACCTGGTCGCCATGCGTCTCGGCGAGATCCTGTGCGACAAGCTCGAGCACGCCAGCGCGCGTCCGATTCTCGAGCACCTGACGACGGTGCGCGATCACGCGTTGCGCGCCCACTTCCTGCTCGCCGACGCCGCCGAGCGCGCCGGCGACGAGGCCGAAGCGCGCCGCCAGCTCGAGAAGATCCTCGCCGTCGACATCGACTATCCGCAAGCGCGCAGCCGCGCCGATCGGCTGACGCACAACCTGCCGCCGGTCGCCGCGCCGCCCGTCGCTGCGCCGACCATCGCCGGCCTGCCCGACGGCGGCGCCGGCTTCGGCCGCTGGCGCCTCTCGCGCGAGCTCGGCCGCGGCGCCTCGGGCGCCGTCTACGTCGCCCACGACGAGGAGCTCGATCGCGACGTCGCGCTCAAGATCCTCCATCCGCACACGCGCTCGAGCGCGCTGCCACGCGCGCGCGCCTGGCTGGAAGCGCGCGTCGCCGCCGCGATCCGCCATCCCGGCGTCGTCGCCGTCTACGATCTCGACGAGGAGCGCCAGCTCGTGGCCATGGAACTGTGCGCCGGCGGGGCGCTCGCCGCGCGCCTGCGTCGCGGGCCGCTGCCGCCCGACGAAGCGATCGCGCGCGCCCGCGAGCTCTTCGGCACGCTGGCCGCGGTGCACGCGCGCGGCGTCGTCCACGGCGACGTCAAGCCGGCGAACCTGCTCTACCGCGACGCCGGCGAAGATGCCGAGCTCGTGCTCGGCGACTTCGGGCTGGCGCAGCTCGTCGCCGACGGTGGCGAGGAGCGCGCCGCGCGCGGCACGCTGGCGTACATGGCGCCCGAGCAGCGCCAGGGCCATCTCGCTCCCGCCGTCGACGTCTACGCCGCCGGCGTCATCCTCGCCGAGCTCCTCGCCGGCAGCGCGGCGCTCGCTCACTGGCTCGGCGATCGCGCGGCGCTCCTGCGTGGCGACGCGCGCTGGTCGGGCACGCTGCCCGCCGCCGTCGAGCGTCACTTCGGCGCGCGCGCCGATTCCTTGCGCGCGCTCCTCGGATCGCTCCTCGCCGACGACGCGGCCGCGCGCCCTACGGCGGAGGCTGCGGCCGCCGCGCTCGCCGCCTGGTGAATGGAACACGGCGTGCAGCCTCCTCGTGGCAGGAGGAGTCACATGCGTAGAATGATCTTGGGGGGCCTCCTGGCCACCACGCTGGTGCTGCCGGCGGTCGCGCACGCCAAGGCGGTGCAGACGCCGATGGTCAGCCCGAACGCGCAGCAGCCGATCCAGTTCAACTCCGCGCGCACGCTCGCCGGCCAGCTGCAGTGGAACGGTCCGTCACCGCGCAATGGCTCGATCGGCGGCGGCATGCAGAGCGGCAACGAGCCCGGCCACACCGCGGGCCCCGGCGGCGCCAAGGTCGACGAGGACTCGCGCGGCCCGGTCAACGACGTGCAAGTCGGCCGCGGCACCAACGACGTGCCGCAAAGCGCGAACCCTCCGCCGGCGCGCTGGTGACGTGGTAAAAGCGGAGGCGATGCGTTCGCTCATCGCCGTCGCTGTCATCACCGTTCTCGCCGCCGGCTGCAAGATCGAGAGGCTGCCGCCCGCCGGCCCCTCGAGCGACGACTTCGAGCGCGCCGCCGTCGGTGACGCCTGGGACGCCACCGGCGGCAGCTGGCGCATCGAGAACGGCGCGCTCACCATCGATCACGCGCATAACCATCCGCTGTGGCTGAAAAAGCCGATCCCCGAGGACGCCGTCATCGAGCTCGACTGCTGGTCCGACGACGACGCCGGCGACCTCAAGGTCGAAGCCTGGGGCGACGGCAAGAGCTTCGCGCAAACCGCGTCGTACACCGCGACCAGCTACGTCTTCATCTTCGGCGGCTGGCACAACACGATCTCGGCAATCGCGCGCATGAACGAGCACGGCGCCGATCGTCGCGTGCGCACCGATGCGCGCGTGGTCAAGGGGCAGAAGTATCACTGGCGCATCGCGCGCAAGGGTGGCCACATCGACTGGTCGATCGACGGCAAGCCGTTCCTCAGTTACGACGATGCGCATCCGCTCGAGGGCAGCGGACACAGCTTCTTCGGCTTCAATGATTGGGAGGCCGAGCTGCACTTCGACAACCTGAAGATCACGCCGCAGTAGCGGCGCCGCGGCTACATCTCGCTGGAACGGCGATGCTTGTGGTGCCGGCGATGGCGCCGCCGGTGATGGCGATGGTGGCGCTTGGCGTGCGCGCTGCCGTCGGTGATCGTGCCCGTGCGCCAGCTCTCGCCGACGTCGATGCCGAGCACCGCGAATCCGATCGTCAGGATGAGCGGCAAGCCAATGATGCGGCCGAGCATGCGACGCATGGGCGCCTCCTAAGCACGATTTTGTTCCAGTTGTCGCTCGGTGTCCAGGCTCTCGGCGTCGCGGAAGATGGTGGCCAGCGCGACCAACTCGTCGCCGGCGAAGAAGCGCGCCGCGCAGTCGCGCGCGGCCGGGCTGCCGTCGAGCTCGACGCGATCCCAGCCGTGGCCGTGGCCGACGTAGTTGATGCCGACGTCGTAGTGCTGGCTCCAGAAGAACGGCACGTCGTCGAAGCGATCGTGGGCGCCGAGCATGTTGCGCGCGGCGGTCTGGCCCTGGCGCTGGGCGACGACCCAGTGCTCGATGCGAATCGGCTTGCCGCTCTTGCGATCGGGATAGCGCGCCAGATCGCCGGCGGCGTAGATGTTGGGGTCGCTCGAGCGCAGCTCGGCGTCGACGACGATGCCGTGATCGACGCGGAGCCCGGCCTTCTCCGCGAGCGCGACCGCGGGCCGCACGCCGATGCCGACGACCACGAAGTCGCACGGCAGGCGCGTGCCGTCGTCGAGCACGACCGCCAGCGAATTCTCGTGGCCGCCGCCGTCGACGCGCGCCGGCTTGCGCCCGAGATGAAACTTCACGCCGTGCTCTTCGTGCAGCCCGCGCAAAAACGCGCCGAGCTCCTTGCCCATCACGCGCCCGAGCGGCACCTCGTCGGGCGCGACCACGTCCACCTCGACCTTGCGCGCGCGCAACGACGCCGCCACTTCGAGCCCGATGAAGCTGGCGCCGACGACGACCGCGCGCGCGCCCTCTTTGGCGTGCGCGACGATCTGCCGGCTGTCGTCGAGCGTGCGCAGATACCGAACCCGCGCATCGTCCGCGCCCTCCACCGTCAACCCAATCGGCTCCGCCCCCGTCGCCATCAACAAGCGGTCGTATTCGTAGCTGCGCCCATTCTCGACGGTAACGCTGCGCTTCTTGCCATCGATCGCCACGACCCGCGCGCCCAGCGCCAGCTCGATCCCATGCTCGGCGAACCACTCGCTCGGCCGCAGCGGAATCCACTCCTCCGGCGCCGTCCCCGCCAGATAATCCTTCGACAGATTCGGCCGATCGACCGGCCCATCCACCCCAATCATCACCACCTGCCCCGTAAATCCCCTCAGCCTAAGCTGCTCCGCACACGCATGCCCCGCCGCGCCAGCCCCGACAATCACCACCTTCTTCACATCGCCAGCCGCCAGCCGCCTGCCGCCTGTCGCCTGTTGTTTTTTCTGTCCGACCCGAACCGTCGCCCCCTCGACAACCACGTCCCAACAAGGAATCCCATTCAGCGCCGGCGCCTTCACCGCCTCACCCGTGCGCAAATCGAAACACGCGTGATGCCACGGACACCTCACGGTCTCGCCGACGACGAGCCCTTCACCGAGCGGCCCCGAATAATGCGTGCAGGTCGCGCCGGTCGCGAAGATCTCCTCGCCCCGCCGCACCAACATCACGCCCTCGTCACCGACGTGCCCCACGAGCGGCTTCCCGTCGACGAGCTCTCCCGCCGCCACACCCGCGGCCAGATCCGGTCCCTGCACCTTCGGCGCGTCGCCCATGCGTCGTCCTCCGCTTACTCCCTTGGGGCTCTCTTGATGCTACGATTCGGCCGTACGTTACCCCGGCACTCGTGGAAGCGTTCGGAAAATATCAGCTGGTGCGGCGACTCGGCGCGGGCGGAATGGCCGAGGTCTTCCTCGCGCGCGAGCCGCTTGCGCAGGGGCTCGCCAAGATCCTGGTCATCAAGAAGATCCATCCCTCGCTCGCCGAGACGCCCGAGTTCCGGCGCATGTTCGAGGACGAGGCCAAGGTCGCCGTCAACCTGAACCACCCGAACATCGTGCAGACGTTCGGCTACGGACAGATCGGCCCCACCTATTTCCTCGCCATGGAGCACGTCGAAGGCGTCGACCTTTTGCGCCTGCTCAACGCCGCCGTCGAGCACGACGCGCGCATTCCCTTCGGCCTGTGCGCGTATCTCGGCCAGCAGGTCGCCAAGGCGCTCGACTACGCGCATCGCAAGACCGACGAATACGGCGAGGCGCTCGGCATCGTCCATCGCGACGTCTCGCCGCAGAACATCCTGGTCTCGTGGGACGGGATGGTGAAGCTGGTCGACTTCGGCATCGCGCGCGCGCGCCACGTGCAGGAAGAAGAAGGCGTCGTCAAAGGCAAGTTCGCGTACATGTCGCCCGAGCAGGCGGCAGGCGCGCCGGTCGATCCGCGCAGCGACATCTTCGCCACGGGGATCGTCTTGTGGGAGCTGACCTGCGCGCGCTCGCTCTTCGGGAACCTCAAGGGCAAACAGGCGCTCAACGCGATCAAGAACGCGCAGGTGCCGTCGCTGCGCGAGATCGATCCATCGATCCCCGACGAGCTCGAGGCGATCATCGCCAAGTGCTTGTCGAAGCGGCCCGAGGATCGCTATCAGACCGCGCGCGACTTGCACCGCGCGCTCGGGCAGTTCTTCTTCGCGCTGTCGTCGAAGGAGGGCAAGATCTTCGAGTCGGGCGCGATGGCCGCGCTGGTGGCGCAGGTGATCCCCGAGGCCGAGCGTCATGGCGCGCCGGCGAGCCCGCCGCTCGACGATCCGGCGGCGACGCCGCCGCCCGAGCGCCCCTCGCGCGTGTCGCGCGCTTCGATCGGGCGCGGCCGCGATCGCGACAAGGATCAGCTGCTGCAGCCGGCCGAGCGCAAGAGCGTCGTCATCGTCGAGGGCGAGCTGTCGGCGCTGCGCGAATTGCGCCGCAACATGGGCGAGGCGCGCGCGCGCGAGGCGCTGCTCGATTTTCTGCGCGTCACCGAGCACGTCGCCTATAAGTTCGCGGCGCATCCCGATCGGCTCGACGATCGCGGCTTCACCTACGTCATCGGGCTGCCCGTCGGCACCGAAGACGACGCCGCCCGCTCCGTCGACTTTTCGCGCGCGCTCATCGACGCGCTCGATGGGATCTCGCGCGATCTGTCGCCGCCGCTCAAGCTCGCGGTCGGCTTGTCGCGCGGCACGGCGCTGGTCTCGCGCGGCACGCCCGGCGGCGCCGGCGACGCGCCCAAGTTCCAGTACGAGCTCCTCGGCCAGCCGGCGCAGATCGCGCGCCGCCTCGCCACCGAGGCGATGCCGGGCGAGATCCTCGTCGGCGGCGGCATCTTTCGCGCGGCGCGCGCCGACTGGAGCTTCGAGGAGCTCGACGCCATCGAGCTGCCGCCCGACAGCGACACCTCGCCCGGCGCCGGACGCGGCGCGCCAGATCGCAACGGCGGCCGCGACGGCGGCACCGGCGCGCGCGCCAAGGTCTATCGGCTCATCGGCCCGCGGCCGCGCGCCGATCGCCTCGCCGATCACGCCGGCCTGCGCCGCCTCGTCGGCCGCGATCTCGAGCTCTCGATGCTGCTCGACGCGCATCGCACCGTCGTCGCCGAAGGTCGCGCCCGCTACCTCCTCGTGCTCGGCGAAGCCGGCGTGGGCAAGGCCAGCATCGTCGATGCCTTCCGCCACAAGCTCGATCCGACGACGCACCTCGTGCTCCGCTGCGTCGGCCGCCCGACCCTGCGCGACAACCCATACGCGATGGTCTCGGACCTGACGCGCGATCTATTCGGCCTGACCGAGGACGCCGAGCCGCGCGAGGTCAAGCGGCGCATCGAATCCGCCGTCGCGCTCTTGTTTCCGCAGTCGGAAGATCGCGACGCCCGGCAAGTGTCGGACGCGCTCGGCGTTCTGCTCGGCGTCAAGGTGCCCGGCGCCGACGAGCTCGACGCCGGCGCGGCGCCATCGCCTCTACGCGGCCATGCGCAAGCTGCAGGCGCGCCTGGCCGAGGGGCGCACGCTCGTCGTCGTCGTCGAGGACATGCACTGGGCCGACTCGCAGTCGTTCGAGATCCTGACGGCGCTGGTGCGGGATCCAATGGATCGTCCGGTGCTCGGCGTCGCCACCGCGCGCCACGACGAGCGCATGGATCAGCTCGCGCAGTCCGATCGCATCACCCCCGTGCTCGTCGGCGAGCTCGGCGTGCGCGAGCGCCAGGAGCTGGTGGCGAGCCGCTTCTTCGACGCCAACGACGCGCGCGCGCTCATGCGCGAGATCCTCGATCGCGGCGGCGGCAACCCGTTCTACTTGAACGAGATCCTCGAGTCGCTCGTCGAGCGCGGCATGCTGGCGCCCAACGAGGCCGATCCGGCCAAGCGGCTCATGCTGGTGCGCCGCGACGAGCCGGTGAGCGTGCCGACCACGGTCGAGGCGGTGGTCGCCTCGCGCCTCGACCGATTGCCCGACGACGAGCGCGATACCATCCGCCGCGCGGCGCTGCTCGGACGCATCTTCCGCGTCGAGGATCTGCAGGCGCTGACGCCGTCGGCGACGCCGGAGACGCTGTCGCGCGCGCTGGTGCGGCTGTCGGCGCGCGGGCTCATCGCGCCGGCGTCGGCGGCGGGCGACGTCTACGGCCGCGGGCCGGGCGCCTACGCCTTCCGCAACACGATCACCAAGGAGGTGGCCTACTCCGGGCTGCCGCCCGATACGCGCGCGCTCTACCACTCGATCGCCGCCGATCGCATGACGCGCGCGCTCGGCTATCGCAAAGGCGCCGACGACGCGCGCCTCGCCGAGCACCTCGGCGCCTCGGGCGACAAGCCCGCCGCCGGTCGCGCGCTCGTCTCGGCCGCGACCTACGCGCGCGACAACGCCGGCAACGCCGACGCCTTCGTCCTGTTCACGCGTGCACTCGATCTGCTTCCGCCCGACGCGCACCACGAGCGCTACCTCGTGCACGCCGAGCGCGAGCAGATCCTCCGCGGCTGGGGCAAGCGTCCGGCGCAGCTGCGCGAGGTGCACCACATGCGCAAGCACGCGGCGTCGATGCCGTCACCGACGGGGCGAAAGCTCGAGGCGATGGCGTTTTGCCGCCTTGGCCTCCTCTATCTCGACGTCGGCCGTCACGCCGCCGCGCGCCGCGAGCTCGATCGCGCGCTCGCGCTCGCCGAGTCGGCCGGCGATCCGCTGGTCACCTCCGAGGCGCTGCGCCTCCTCGCCACGCTGCTCATGACCATCGGCAAGAACGCCGAAGCGCTCGCCCTCGCCGAGCGCGCGCTCGCGGTCATCGGCGACAGCGTGGATCGCGAGCCGCTTTTGGCGCGCGCGCAGGCGCTCAACGCCGTCGGCAACGTGCACGTGCACACCGGGCGGCTGCGCGACGCGGTCTCGACCTACGCCGAGGCGCTGGTCATCTATCGCCGCCTGAGCGTGCGCCGCCTGGAAGCCGCCACGCTCAACAACATGGGCTGGGTCTTCGTCGGCCTCGGCGAGTACGAAGAGGCGCTGGTGCACTACAAGCGCTCGCTCCGCCTGGCGCAGGAGCTCGGCGATCGCGCCGGCATCGGCGTCAAGCTCGCCAACATCGGGCAGACCTACACCGACCTCGGCGACTTCGGCCGCGCGCGCCGCTATCTCGACAAGGCGCTCGAGATCCACACCGCGCTCGGCGATCAGCCGGGCCTCGCCGACGCGCTCATCTCGCTCGCGCAAGTGTCGCTGCGCGAGGGCAAGCCCGCCGAAGCCGACGCGCAGCTCGAGCGCGGCCTCGAATTGGCGTCGGAGACGCGCAACCGCTACCAGGAAATTCGCGCGCTCGTGTACCTCGCGTTCTGCCGGCTCGATCGCGGCGATCCGCCGGAGGGCGCGTTCGAGCTGGCGCAATCGGCGACGCGGCTGGCGCGTGAAGCCGAGATCGCCAACGGCGAGGTCTACGGCCTGTGCGCCGAGGCGCTCGCGCTCGCGCGCGCCGAGCGCCATCAAGAAGCGCTCGCGCGATCGACGCAAGCGGTGGCGCTCTTCGAGTCGGGGCGCGACGTCGACTCGCCCGAAGAGGTCTTGTACATCCATGCGCGCGCCGCCCGCGGCGCCGGCGCCGAGTCGGTGGCGCGGCAGGCGCTGCGCCGCGCCCACGCCGCGGTGCAGCGTAAAGCGCGACGGCTGCGCGATCCGGCGTGGCGCGCCCGCTACCTCGACGCGCCGCCCGCGCGCGACATCATCAAGGACGCGCGCAACGCCGGCGTCGACGACACCGATCTCAGCGCCTGACGAGGAGCCAACGCGGAACATCGATCGCGAAATCGCCGTCTTACCTGGCGCTTGATTTAGGCCGCGCCTATGCGCACATTCAAGGTACTGGAGTAGCAAAAATGCGTCGGATGTTGCTGGCTTTGACTTTATTCGCCGCCGCGTGCGGACCAGAGTTCGCCGTCGTCCCCAAGGGCGGCATGGAGCGCATCGTCGCCGAAGGCCAGGGCCCGGCGAGCGGCGTGACCATGGTCGCGTACGCCAATCAGTGGGACGCGTTTCCGCAGGACCTCGCCGACTACGTCACCCCGATCGCCGTCGAGCTCTACAACCCGGGGCCGAACGAGGTGCGCGTCAGCTACGTCGATCTCGCGCTGCGCGACGCGAGCGGCTATCGCTACGGCGCGATCAATCCGTACATCCCGGCCAACCTCGCCGAGAGCGATCCGCCGGCGGCGCCCCAGAAGCTGACGCTGCTGGCGTCGAACGGACCGATCGTGCTGGCGTCGAGCTCGGGCGGACACTCGGGCGGCGGCGGACACTTCGGCGGCGGCGGCGCGCATTTCGGCGGCGGCGCGCACTGGTCGGGCGGCGCCCGCGGCGGCTTCGGCGGGCGCGCGATCATTCGTCCGCCGTCGGGGCCGCGCGGCGTGGTGATCGCGCCGGGCGCGCGTCATCCCGGCTACGGCTGGGGCTACGGCGCCGGCGGCTGGAGCAACTATCGCGTCATCGGCGGGCTGCGCCACTATTACGGCCCCGGCGTCGGCTATTGGGGCGGGCCGTGGATCTATCCGCCCTACTATCGCGATTGGGTCTTCTTCTGGGGGCCCGCGTATTATCCGGCGCGCCCGTCGATGGAAGTGCTCGAGCAGGGCCTGCCCGAGGGCGTACTCCCGCCCGGTGGACGCGTGAGCGGCTTTCTGTACTTCAAGCGCGCGACCGGCGCGCATCAGACCGCGCTCGACCTGAGCTGGGAGATGCACGACGCCCAGACCGGCGCGTCGCTCGGCAGCCTGCACGTGCCGCTCGAGGTCGTGCCGAGGTAACACGCTCCTGGCACGCTCTTGCTGTTTGATCCTCGTCGGGAACCCGGATACGCTGGTGTCGCCATGAGCTTCGACCTCGGTCGCCAGCTGGCCGCGCTGAAGACGCGCGCCCACGGCAGCCGCGCCGCGATCCTGACGCACGACAACCCCGATCCCGACTCGCTGGCGGCGGCGCTCGGCCTGCGCGCGCTCTTCGAGAAGGCGGGCATCCCGTCGACGATCACCATCGGCGGCATCATCGGGCGCGCCGAGAACCGCGCCATGGTGCGCGAGCTGAAGCTCGACCTCGTGCCCATCGAGAAGCTCGACTGGAAGGCGCACGCCGTCGTCGCCATGGTCGATACGCAGCCGGGGACGGGCAACAACTCGCTGCCGCCCGACCGGCGCGCCGACGTGGTGATCGATCATCATCCGCCGCGCAGCGATCTCGGCGCCATTCCGTGGCTCGACATCCGCACCGAGATGGGCGCGACCGCGACGATCGTCTACGGCTACCTCGAGGCCGAGCACATCCCCATCGACACCATGCTGGCGACGGCGTTCCTCTACGCGCTCAAGTCCGAGACGCGCGACCTCGGGCGCGAGAGCGGGCCCGACGAGCGCGAGGCCTACGTCGAGCTGTCGAAGGTGGCCGACTTCGAACGGCTGTACGCGATCGTCAATCCCAAGCTCGGGCGCGAGCACTTCGTCGCGCTCGATCGCGCGTTGCGCGCCGCGGTCGTGTGGGGCGAGCTGCTCGCCATCAACCTCGGCACGCTCGACTATCCCGATCTCGTCGCCGAGGTCGCGGACCTGATGCTGCCGTACGACAAGGCGCATTGGGTGCTCTGCGTCGGCCAGCACAACCGCACGGCCTATTTGAGCGTGCGCACCGACATCAACGACGCGACCGCCGGCGCGCTCATCCGCCGCGTCGTCGGCTCGAGCGGCGCCGCCGGCGGCCACGGCATGATCGCCGGCGGGCGCATGTTCGCCGTGGTCGCAGACGACGCCGGCCTCAAGACCGTCTACGACGAGCTCGTCGCCCGCCTAGTCCGCGAGCTCAAAATCTCCGCCTCCCCCACCCCGCTCCTATAGCCTCTAGATCCGGTTTTGCGCAGCGCCCACAGGCGAGGCCGCAGCCCCTAGCGGGCGTTTTCGGCGCGGTAGTCGGCAAGCAAGCGGATCACCTCGTCGAGGAGGCCGTGGGGGAGGATCTTCTCGCTCATGCGCTCTCGCGCCGCGCGCGCCGCCTCGAAGAATTGCGCGCGCAGCGCCGACGACGGCGGGACGATCTTGATGCCCTGGCGCTGGAACAGCCCGCCGAGGAGCTGCTGGTCCTGCTCGCGCCCGACCTCCTCGAACCGATGCGCGCACTTCGCCGCCGCCGCCATCACCGCGTCGCGCTGATGCTGGTTCAGCCGATCCCAGGCGCGGTTCGCCAGGAGCATGCAGCCCTGCACGTAGCCGACGGGCAGCGGCGTGATGTACTTGGCCTGCGTCGACCACTGGAACGCCAGCGCCGCCGACGGCATGGTCGTAAAGCCGTCGATCTTGCCGTCGTCGTACATACGCGCGGCGTCCTCGAGCGCGGCGGCTTGCACCGGCATGCCCATCTCGCGCGTCGCGATGACGCCCCATTGATCGAGATCCCAGCGCCACAGCCGGATGGTGCGCAGCTCCGACATCGTGCGCACCGGCGTGCGCGAAAAGACCATCGTCGACCCGAGCCCGGCGGTGAACAGCAGCGCAAAGCCGTTCTTCTGCGCCTCGGCGGCGAACTGCGCCTGCAGCTTCTGGCTCACGTAGTTCGCTTCGTCGCGATCCTGCACCACGCCCGGCACGTTGAGCGCGCGCATCGACTGCGACACTTCGCCGCACTCGATGCCCGACGCCATGCCGTCGAGCTGCGACTTGCCGATGCGCGCCAGCGACTCCTTCTCGTCGCCGGTGATGCCGCCCATGTACCACTTGACCGCGATCTGCCCGTCGGTGGACGTCTCGACGTCGCGGCCGAACGCGCGCAGCTCCTTGGCCCAGCTGGTGGCGTCGGGCGCGACCGTCGCCATCCTGAGGACGATGCGATCGGCGCGCGCGCTCGTCGACGCCATCGTCGTCGCCGCCGCGATCAGCGCGAGCGCGAGCGCGCGCCTCATTTCGCGCGCACCTCCGCCAGCGCCTTCAAGACGCGCTCGATCACCGCGTGCGGCACCAGCGAATCGCCGAGCGTCGCGCGTGCCTTCTCGGCCGCCGCGAAGAACTCGCCGCGGAACGCCGGCGACGGCGCCGCCACCTGGAGCCCCTGGCGCGCGAACAGCTTGCCGACGAGCGCCTCGTCCTCGCTGCTCGAGATCTCGTCGAAGCGCACCGCCAGCTTCGCGACCGCCGCGCGAATCACCGCCTGGTGCTCGACCGCGATCTTGTCGAACGCGCGGTTGGCCACGAGGATGCAGCCGTTCAAGTGTCCCGAGCGCAGGCTGGTCAAGTAGCGCGTGTGCGTCGACCATTGGAACGCCAGCGCCGCCGTC
>DASXOU010000266.1:0-8002 GCA_036494045.1 Polyangia bacterium
ACGAACTCGCGCGATTCGTCCGTCGGATTCTCGAGGAGCAGAATCGAGCGCAGAAAGTCGTAGATCGTGCGGTTGAGCTCGCGCGACGAGCGCTTGGCGGCGCGAATCGTCGACTCGATGTACTGGCGATCGCGCTCGTCGACCGAGCCCGCGTCGTGACCCTCGACGTAGGTGCGATAGATCGGAAGCCGCGCCACGTAATCAACGAGCGCGCCGGTGAGCGCGTTGAGCGTGAAATCGCGCGTGCGCCGATTGCTCTCGCTCAGCCGGTTGAGCCGATGCGACAGCATGTTGATCTCCGACGCCATCGACGAGCGCATGAGCACGCGCTTCTTCTCGTTGACGAGCTCGCTCCACTTCTGCCGGATGCCGGTGAAGCGCGCGTAGATCTCGGCGAACGCGCCCGCCTGCCGCGAGTCGACGAACAAACCGTTGACCGTGTTGAGCCACTCGTAGCCGGTGGTGCCGTCGACCTGCCATGAGCTCGGCATCTTCTCGTGGCCTTCGAGGATCTTCTCGACGACGACGTAGAGCCCTTCGCGCTCTTGCTGCAGCCGGCGGAAATAGCCCGACGGCGCGTAGAGCCCATCCGGATGATCGATGCGCAGGCCCGTCACCTTGCCGTCGGCGATGAGCTGGAACACGAGCTGATGGGTGTCGCGAAAGACGCGCTCGTCCTCCATGCGAATGGCGGCGAGCGAGTTGATGTCGAAGAAGCGGCGGTAATTGATCTCTTCGCCGGCGACGCGCCAATGCGCGAGCCGATACGCTTGATGGTGCAAGAGCTCGTCCAGTAGATCGAAGCTGCGCGCGTCGCCGGGGGTGCCGTTGTAGATGCGCACGTTCTCGTCGACGAACGCGGCGATGCGCGGGCTCGCCTCGAACAGCGCAGACAAACGGCGCTTGGCGACCTCTTTTTCGCGCGCGCGCTCGGCGACGGCGTCGGGCGAGACCTCGTCGCGCGGCGCCAGCTTCTCGAGCGCGGTCAGGATGCTCTCGAGCTCCTGCATCTGCTCGTCGCCGGCGCCGAGCTCGGCGCGCAGCGCGTCGAGGCGATGGCCGAGCAGCGACGGCACGCGCCGCGGCGTCACCGGAAACGAGTGTTCCCAATAGTTGACGAAGAAGGCGCCGCCCTCGCGCGTGAGCTTGAGCTCGCCGCGCTCGAGCACCTCGCCGAATTGATCGCCGAGCACCGGCACCAGCACCTTGTGCGCGAGCTCCCGCTTGATCGGGCTCCAGTCGACGTCGAAGTAGGGCGCGTAGGCCGACGACGGGCCGTTTTCGAGCACGTCATTCCACCACGGATTTTGCGGGCCGATGCCCATATGGTTGGGCACGAAGTCGACGAGCTGGCCCATGCCGGCCGCGGCAACGGCGGCGCATAATTTCTCGTAGCCTTCGGCGCCGCCGAGCTCGTCGCGCAGGACGTGGTAGTCGACGACGTCGTAGCCGTGGGTCGAGCCGGGCCCGGCGGCGAACGGCGGCGAGATGTACACGTCGGTGACGCCGAGCTCGGCCAGGTAGGGCACCAGCGCGGCAGCGGCGCCGAAGCCGAACGACGGCGTGAGCTGCAGGCGATAGGTCGACAGAGGGCGGCGAGGCACGTGCACATTCTAGGCACAGCGCGGCCGGTTGCACCTGTCACTCTGCGCATTTGTCGCCCTCGGCTCAGGTGCTTATGACGTCCATAGGGAAGAAAAGGAAGCGCGCCGCAGATGACGCTCGTGCGAGGTGCCGGGTTCGTGCTCGTCGCGGCGCTCGCCGGGGCCTGCGCGCACCGGCGGCCGGACGATGCGCGGCCGTGGGTGCGGCGGCTGACATTGCACGGCGTCCAACACGTGGACGAGCGCGATCTGCGGCGGCACCTGGTGACCGAGGAGACCGCGCGCGTGATCTGGGCGCCCAAACAGCCGTTCGATCCGTTCGCGCTGCGGCTCGACAGCGCGACCGTGGAGTCGTACTACCACGCGCGCGGATTTTTCGACGCGCGCGTGATCGCGACCGACGTGACGCCGGCCGATCGTGCGCACGCGGTCAACGTCGAGATCTTCGTCGACGAAGGCGCGGCCACCAAGATCGAGAAGGTCGTCGTCAAGGGGCTCGACGTCATCGGCGACGACGCCAAGCCGGTCTTTCGCAACCTCGATCTGCGGCGCGGGCAGATCTTCGATTACGGCCGCTACGAGGCCGAGAAGGGCGAGATGCGCCAGCGGCTGCGCACGCTCGGCTATGCCTGGGCGCAGATCGACGGCGATGTGGTGGTGGATCGCGATCGCCACGTCGCCGACTTGACCTTGCGAACCGATCCGGGGCTGCGCGCGACCATCCGCAACGTCGATGTCGAGGGCGAATACGCGATCGATCGCAAGCTCCTGGTGAAACATTCGCTCTTGCGCGAGGGCGAGCTGCTCACGCCGGACGTGATCGAGACGGCGCGCGCCAAGCTGTACAACCTCGGCTTTCTGTCGTCGGTGCGCATCGACTATCGGCACAACCTCTTGCATCCCGAGCGCGCCGACGTGACGCTCGGGCTCGTCGACGGGCCGGCCAACGAGTGGCGCCTCGGGCTCGGGCTCTCGCTCGAGCTGCAGCGATCGGAGATTCGCGGGCGCGCCGAGTACACGCGCTATCACTGGCTCGGCGGGCTGCGCCGCTTGCGCTTGCGCGCCGAACCGGCCTACGTGTTCGTGCCGGCGTTCTGGAATCCGCTGCGCAGCGGGCCGGCGGGGACGATCGAAGCGGAGATGACGCAGTACGATCTCGGCCTGCCGCCCGACGAGCTGCACGTGGTCGCCGGCTACGATCTCGGCGTCGAGTACGCGTTTCAGTATCACGGGCCGCGCGCGGCGATCGGATACGCGCGTAACTTTTTCCACGATCGCCTGCAGGTGTCGGTCGGCTACGACTTTCAGTACCTCTGGTTCTTCGCGGTCGATCCGGCGCTGACGGCGGATCCGGCGCTCTCGGCGAAGGATTACGGCTTCGTCGATCCGTATCGCATCGCGTGGATCGAAGAGGCGCTCACGCTCGACGTGCGCGATCAGCCGCTCGACACGCGCCGCGGCGGTTGGTTCTCACTGCGCGGCGAAGAGGGCGGCGTGTGGACGGGCGGCGACTTCGACTACGAGAAGATCGTCGCCGAGGTGCGCGGCTATTACACGCTGTGGAAGCGGCTCACGGTCGCGGCGCGCACCGAGTTCGGGCAGGCGTTTTCGCAAGGGGGCGACGGCACGCCGACGACTCGGCGCTTCTATCTCGGCGGGCCGGAGTCGCATCGCGGGTTCAACTTCAATCGGCTGTCGGAGCAGATTCCGTCGGGGACGGCGGGAAATCCGGCGATCCCGATCGGCGGCGACCAGATGTTTCTCACGTCGATCGAGCTGCGCGTGCGCGCGGTCAAGATCTACGGCTCGTGGCTGGAGACGGCCGGGTTCCTCGATGCCGGCGACGTAGCCGCGCCGACGGGGCAGAAGTTCGACACCATCGATCTGAGCCAGCTGCACGTCGCCGTCGGCGGCGGGCTGCGCTACAAGACGGCGATCGGGACCATTCGCGTCGACGTGGGCGTTCGCGTCAATCGGCTGAGCGCGTTTCAGCCGGACGGGCGGCAGAATCCCGACGCGCATCAGCCGGTCGCGTTTCATCTGTCGATCGGAGAGCCGTTCTGATGCGCGTGCTGCGTGGGCTGGTGCGCGTCGCCCTGTGGAGCGTCGTGATCGCGCTCGCGTTGGTGACGGCGTTTCTCGTGGCGCTGCGTACCGCGCCGGGGCGGCGGGCGCTCTTGCGCGTGGCGCTGCCGCTGGTGAACGCGCGCATGGCGGGACACCTGTCGGTGCGCGGGATCGACGGCGACCTGTGGCATCGCGTGATCCTCTACGACGCGCGCCTCGACGACGCCGACGGCGTGGAAGCGATCTACGCGCGGCGGATCGAGGCGCGGATCGATCTGGCGGCGCTGACGTACGGGCGCGTGCATCTGCGCGAGCTGCGCGTCGACGGTGCGCGGCTGACGTTGCGACACTTGCGCGACAATCGCTTCAACCTGGCGGCGCTGCAAAAGCCGACGACGGCGCCGGAAGCGGCGGCCAAAGCGCAGAGGGCGTCGAGGCCGTTCTTCATGGAGATCGATCACTATCGCGTGCACGTCGACGGCGCCTACCATCCGCCGCGCGGGCACGAGCAGCACGCCAACGAGTGGCCGCGCGGGACGTTCGACATCGAGGGGTCGGCGCAGCTCGGCAGCGCGCAGACGCACATCGTCGTCGATCGGTTCGTGTCCGACGCGCGCGATCCGCTGCACGCGCACGTCGAGCTGAGCGGCGCGCTGCTGATCACGCCGCGGGCGCGGCCGGGCGGCAAGGCGGAGCTCGCGTTCGAGCGCGTGGTGGTGACGGCGACGAGCGACGGTGCGGAGATCGCGCGGCTGCATCCGGCGTTGCGCGCGCGCGGGCGCTGGGCGCTGCACGCCGAGGGCGGCGGGCCGCTGTCGCGGCTGCACGCGGTCGCGCTGCTGTCGGGCCCGCGCGGCAGCGTCACGGTCGACGGCGTGCTCGCGCGCGGCGACATCTTGCGCTGGGGCGCAAACGTGATGGCGGCGGGGATCGATCCGGGCGCCGATTGGGCCGGGCCGCCGCGCGGCGAGCTCGGGTTCGCGCTGCGCGCGGGCGGCACGTCGAAGTCGGGCGAGGTGATGGTCGAGCGGCTGGCGGCGGACGGCGCGGGCGTGCACGTGCGCGCGCATGGACATAGCGACTTTCGCGGACAGGGCGCGGGCGTGCTGCACGCGTCGATCGATTCGTTGGCGCGGCTCGGCGATCTCGGCGTCGGGCTCGGCGGCGCCGATCGGCTCGACGCCAGCGACGGGCTCGCCGGGCGCGTGGACCTCGACGCGACGCTCGCCCGCGACGGCGCCGGCCCGCGCCTCGACGCGCGCCTGCGCGGCGTCGGCCTCGGGATGCGGCGCGGCAAGCTGCGATTGGCCGCGGGTGCGCTGGTGGCGCGCGCGATCGTCGGTCTGGGACGGCCCATGCATGTCGCGCTCGACGGGCGCGTGCACACGATCGCCGGCCAGCGCATCGCCAAGCTCGACCAGCTCGGCGCGCTGCCGGTGCGCTCGCTGCACCTGGCGCTCGACGGGCAGCCGCGGCGCTTCGTCGTCGCCGGCGGCGCCACGCTCGACGACGGCACGGATGCGCGGTTCACCGCGCATACCGCGGTGCACGCGCACGACGTCGACGCGACGGTGACGGCGCTGACCATCGCGCGCGGCAAACGACACTTTGCCCTCGACCCCCGTGCGCCGCTACGCGTGCAGCTTGCCGGCAACGTTCACGCGCCGCACGTGACCGCGACGCTGGCGGGCGCGCGGCTCGAGGCACGCGTGCGCATCGGGCGCGATCGGCTGGCCGCCGACGCCGCGCTCGAGGTTCCGGCGCTGGCGCCGATCGCGCGGCTGGCCGGCGTCACGCTCGACGGCGCGTTGCGCGCGCGCTTCGGCTTCGCGCTCGCCGAGCGCCTGACGCTCGATGCCACTGTCGAGGGCGAGCGGCTGCGCGCGCCGCACGTCGCGGTCGCGCGCCTGAGCGCACGCCTACACAGCGTCGAGCTCGTGGGTGACGCGCACGTGGAGGCGGACGATGTCGCCGTCGGCGGCATGGCGCTGGCGCGGCTGGCGCTCGACGCGCGCGGCACGCCCACGCGCCTCAGCGTCACGCTCGACGGCGAGCGCGCAGCGACGGCACGCGGTGGCGCGGCGCGCCTGCGACTGGCGATCGACGGCGCCTGGCGCACTGACGCGCGTCAAGTGGTGAGCGCGGATCTGACCGTGCACACGGCGGAGCTGACGCTGCCGCGGCAATCGTGGCGGCTGGCCGCTCCCGCGCACGTCGGCTTCGCCGGCGGCACCGCGCGCATCGGCGAGCTGCGCCTGCGCTCGGGTGTGGGCGAGCTGGTCATCGGCGGCCGCGTCGAGCGCCGCGCCGTCGACCTCACCATGCAGCTGCGCGACGGCGATCTGGAGGCGCTCGGCGCCGCCGCCGGCCGGCCCGGCCTCTTGCCCGCGGCGCGCTGGTCGGGCCGCGTCCACGTCGCCGGCACGCTCTCCGCGCCGCTCGTCGACGCCGCGCTCGACGCGCGCGCCGACAAGACGGTCGCCTGGCTCGGCCTCGGCGTCAACGCGCTCTCGTTGCGCGCGTTCGTCGACTCCGAGCACGCGGTCCTGCACGCCGACGCGCGCGGCCGCTCCGATACGCGCCTGGTCATCGACGCCGAGGGTGCGCCGCGCCGCGACGGCGGGCGCATCGTCGCCGTCGCCGCCACGCTCGACCGCATGCAGTTCACCGCGCACGGCCACACCTGGCAGCTGCGCGCGCCCTGCGGCGTCGACGTCGGCGCGCGCGTCGCCATCGACGATTGCCGCCTGGGCGCGCCGGGACGCGGCGAGATCGCGCTCGCCGGCAGCGCGCCGCTCGACGCCAAGAGCGACGAGCCCCTCGACGTCACCTTGACCACGCGCCACCTCGACCTGCGCGATCTGCATGCGCTGCTCGCGCCCGGCCACGCCGAGCCGCCCAAGACCGACTTCGAGATCCACGCGCACCTCGCCGGCACGCGGCGCGCACCCAACGCCGACCTGCAGCTGAGCGGGCGTGGCTCGGAGATCGACGAAGGCGGCCTGCCCGAGAACGTCGACTACCGGATCGGCGCGCGCTACGCCGATCAGCGCGTGCGCGGCCGTGTCTCGATGCGCCAGCACGGCACGCGGCTCGGCATCGGCGCGACCTTCGATCTGCCGACCACGCTCGCCGACGACCAGGCGCCGCTGTCGCTCGAGCTCGAGGCGCGGCCCGTTCCGTTCTACAAGGTGCGGCGGCTTTTGCCGACGGCGTTCGCCAACGTCAAGGGCTTCTTCTCGCTGCGCGTGCGCGCCAGCGGCACGACGCGCCATCCCGACATCCACGCCGAGCTGCACGTGCCCTCGTGGGGGCTCGACGATCTGCGCGACAACAACAGCATCGCCGACCTGGTGTACGACGGCCACGAGCTGGTGGTGAACCGCGTGACCTCGTTCGAAGCGCAGGGCCTGCTCGGCTCGATCCTGCGCCTGCATCCGCCGCGCAACTCCGGCACCGTGACGATGGAGCTGCGCGCGCCCGTCGATCTCGTGCGCCTTCTGCGCGCGCCGCGCGACGCCGTGCATGCGCTGGTGCACGACGCGCCGCTGGTGGCGTCGGCGGAGGTGCGCGACGTCGAGCTGCGCAAGGTGCCGCTGCAGATCGTCGGCTGGGACGCGCCGCTGACGGCGGGGCGGCTCAACGCCAAGATCCGCGGCGGCGGCACGCTGCATCGGCCGACGCTGCACGCGTGGGTGCGCGCGATCGGGCTCGGGCGGCCCGGCGTCATCGATCACCTCGACGTCGAAGGCGCGCTGCAGTGGGAGCGCGGCCGCGTGCAGCTGAGCGGCAAGGCGGCGCTGCGCGGCGCGCCGCTGTTGACGTTCCGCGGCGTCGCCGGGCTCGACGGGCGGCGCCTCGTCGATCGCCAGAATTGGGCCGACGGCGCGCTCGACATCGACGTCGACCTGCCGGCCTATCCGCTGGCGCGCCTGCGCAACCTGCAGCCGCGGCTGCACGCGATCGACGGCACGCTGCAGGCGCACGCGAGCTTGCGCGGGACGTTCGCCGCGCCCGATCTGCGCATCGTCGCCGACGGTCGTGACGTGGGCCTGGCGCAAGGGCGTTTCGCGCGGCTCGACGGCGGCGCGCGCCTGCACGACGCGCGCTGGAGCTTCGACGTCGGCGGCAGCGACGTGCACGGCGGTGCGCTGCGGGTCGCCGGTGAGCTGGCCGACGATTGGAACGCGCCGCTGGCCCTGCGCATCGACGCGCACGCGCTCGACGTCGGCTTCCTGGGCGCGCTGTGGGAAGAGATCGGCGACGTCGGCGGGCGTCTCGACGCGCACGTGCAGGTCGCCGGCACGCGCGCCGCACCGCGGCCGTCGGGC
>DASXOU010000267.1:0-3108 GCA_036494045.1 Polyangia bacterium
GTAGGCCAGCGCGAGGAACTCGTCGATCGCCTTGCTGCACGCGTACGACCAGCGCCCCTTGGTGGTCGCGCCCATGACCAGCTCGCCGTCCTCGTTGAACGGGAGCTGCTCGCTCTTGCCGTAGACCTCGCTCGTCGACGCGACGAAGATGGGACGCTTCTTCTTGTTGGCCAGGCCGAGCATGATCTCGGTGAGGCGGATGTTGGTCTCGATGGTGCGGACCGGCGACTCGACGATCAGCTTGACGCCGACGGCGGCCGCCAGGTGGAAGATCTTGTCGCAGCCGTCGACGAGCTCGGCCATCAAATGTTGGTTGGCGCAGCTGTCGATCGTGTAGTGGAAACGATCATGCGTCTTCAGATGGCGGATGTTGTTGATGCTGCCGGTCGAGAGGTCGTCGACCACGGACACTTCGTGGCCGCGACGCAGCAGCTCTTCCGCCAGGTGCGAGCCGATGAATCCGGCGCCGCCCGTGATGAGGTAACGCATGAGAATATTTGACCTCGCTAGGTTTGTGGACTTCTAGCATAATTACGTTCATGCGTCAGCCGAAGTTGCCCATGGCGCGGCCGCTGTTGGGGCCGGAGGAGGCGGCGGCGACGGCGCGGGTGCTGGCTTCGGGCTGGATCATGCAGGGGCCCGAAGTCACCGAATTTGAAAATGAATTCGCTAAGTTCGTAGACGCGCCGCACGCCTGCGCGGTGTCGAGCGGCACGGCGGCGCTGCACCTGTCGCTGTTGGCTGTCGGCGTTCGGCCGGGCGACGAGGTCGTGACCGTCAGCCACTCGTTCATCGCGACGGCGAACAGCGTGCGCCTGTGCGGCGCGACGCCCGTCTTCGTGGACATCGAGCCGGCCACGCTCAACATGGATCCGGAGCGCATCGCGGCGGCGGTCGGCCCGCGCACGCGCGCCATCTTGTGCGTGCATCAGCTCGGGCTGCCGTGCGACCTCGGGCGCATCGCGGCGCTGGCGCGGCAACGGGCGCTGGCGCTGGTCGAGGATGCTGCTTGCGCCGCCGGCAGCGAGCTCCGCGCCGGCGACGCCTGGCAGCGCATCGGTCGTCCGCACGGCGACGTCGCCTGCTTCAGCTTCCATCCGCGCAAGCTGATCACGACCGGCGACGGCGGCATGGTGACGACGCGTGACGAAGCGATCGACGCGCGGGTGCGCGCGTGGCGTTCGCACGCTTCGCGCGACGGCGTGCACGGGCTGAACTACCGCATGACCGATTTGCAGGCGGCGATCGGTCGCGTGCAGCTCGGCCGTTTGCCGGGGTTGTTGGCGGAGCGGCGCCGCCTCGTCGACGAGCTGCGCGCGCGCCTCTGCGGCGTCGCGTTCGTCGAGGAGCCGGCGTGGGCGCGCAGCAATTGGCAGTCGCTGTCGGTGCGGCTGCCGTCGGCGTCGGCGGCCCAGAGGCTGTTGGCGGCGCTCGACGCGGCAGGCGTCGCGGCGCGCCCCGGCTTGGGCAACGCGCACGAACAGGAGGATCAGCGCGACGGCATTCGCGGTGCGCTGCTCGCGTCCGAGAGCGCGGCGCGCGAGCACGTGCAGCTGCCGCTGCCGTCGGGCATGACGCGGCAGGAGCTCGACCTCGTGGTCGACGTCGTCAATCGCGCCGCGCGCGACTGAGACGCGGCGGCAGGGTCTCTTCGTACAGCCGCGCCAGATCGGCGCACAGCCGCTCCATGCCGAACTCGCGCAGCACGTCGCCGCGAATGCGCCCGGCGCGCTCCTTGGCTGCCGGTTGCAGCGCCCGCTCGATCGCGTCGGCCAGCGATCGCGCGTCGCGCGGCGGCGCCAGCTCTCCGCGCGCACCGTGCGCGAGCAGATCGCGGACGCCGCCGACGGCGGTCGCCGCCACCGGAACGCGCGCGGCCATGGCCTCGATGAGGGCGACCGGCGTGCCTTCGTTGATCGACGACAGCGCCAGCGCGTCGAGATCGGCGTAGATGCGCGGCAGCTCGCGCGACCAGCCGAGCAGATGCGCACGCGCCGTCAGGCCGGCCGACGCCAGCAGCGCGCGCACGTCCGCTTCGAGCTCGCCGGCGCCGACGAAGACGAAGTGCAGGTCGCCGCGGCGTCGCGCCAGCTCGGCCGCCGCCGCGACGAAGGTCGCGTGGTCCTTGACCGGCACCATGCGACCGACGATGGCGATCAGTCGCACCGAATCATCGACGTTGAGCCGGGCGCGCAATTCACCGCGATGCTCCTCGGCGTGCGCGAACGGGGCCAGATCGAACCCCAGCGGCACGACGGTGAAGCGCGCGCGCGACGCGATGCGATAGCGCGCCGTCAGCTCGTCGACGAGGCCGGTCGACAGCGCCACCAGTCGATCGCTCACGAGCGCCAGCGCCTGCTCGATGGCGATGAACGCCTTGGTCTTGGCGGGCGCAAAGTAGCCGTCGAACACGTGGCCGTGAAAGGTGTGGATGCGCACCGGCACGCGCGCCGCGACGGCGCAGACGCGGCCGATGGCGCCGGCCTTGGCCTTGTGCGTGTGCACGATGTCCGGCCGCAGCCGACGCATCAGCAGGTAGAGCTGGCGGAAGGTCTCGACGTCGCGCGACGGGCGCAGCTCGCGGCCGAGCGACGGAATGACGATTCGCTTCACGTCGTATTGGTCGAGCAGGTACGCCATGTCCGCTTCGTGCGGCTCGATGGCGCCGGTCACGAGCACGGTCTCGAAGCGATCGGGATCGAGGCCGCGCGTCGTCAGGACGGCGTGAATCGCCGGACCGCCGACGTTGAGGCGGTCGATGATGCGCATGACCCTGATGCGGCGGCTCATGCAGCGGCGACGGAGCGCGCGCGCGCGGTCAGCGTGCGCAGCCAGATCTCGAGCGTCAAAAGGAGCCACAGCTTCTGGCCGTGATCGCGGACGCCGCGCTCGTGCTCGTCGACGATGCGCGACGCCGCGGCGCGGTCGATCCATTGCCACAGCCGCGCGCGTTCGCTCAGCTGATCGCGCAGGTAGTCACGCAGCTCGCCGCGGAACCAGGCGCCGAGCGGCACGCCGAAGCCCATCTTGCCGCGCGCGCGAATCTCGGGCGGCAAGAGGTCGGCGAACGCGTGCTTGAGGACCCGCTTGGTCTCGAGCCCACGACGC
>DASXOU010000268.1:0-5022 GCA_036494045.1 Polyangia bacterium
CGCGCGATGGCGCGAAACAGCCACGGCCGCGCAAAACGCAAGGGCGAGCCGTCGAGCGCGCGGCGCACCTTCTCCGCGCGAAACACGTCGTAGCCGCCGAGGAGCTCGTCGGCGCCATCGCCGGTCAGCGCCACGCGCACGCCGGCCGCGCGCTGCCGCTCGGACAGGAGCAGTCCGCCGATCGCGCCCGGCATGATGAGCGGCAGCTCGGTATGCCAGATCATCTCGGGCAGCCGCGCCGCCGCCTCCTGGCCGGCGTGGATCTCGTGCGCCTCGCCGCCGAGCCAGCGGCTCATCAGGCGCGCATGCGCCGATTCGTCGAAGCGTGGATCGTCGAAGCCGATGCTGAAGGTCGCGGGCGCGCGCCCGCTCAGCTCCTTCGCCAGCGCCGCGATGGTCGACGAGTCGAGCCCGCCCGATAGCGCCGCGGCGACGGGCACGTCGGCCACGAGGTGCGTGCGCACCGCGTCGGACAAGCGCTCGCGCAGCTCCCCGGCGAGCACGCCGGCGCCGCGCTTCGAATGCGCCCCGCGCGCGACGAACGGCGCGCGCCAGTAACGACGCGGCGCCGCCACCTCGCCACGCGCGTGCGCGACCAAGAGGTGCGCCGGCCGCAGCTCGTCGACGCCGGCGAACATGGTGCGCGGCGGACACGGATAGCCGAGCGAGAACAGATCATCGAGCGCATCGCGATCGACGGCGCGCTCGATCAACCCCGACGCGAAGATGGCCTTGATCTCCGAGCCGACGATCAAAAAGTCGCGCGTGCGCGCGTAAAACAGCGGCTTGATGCCAAGCCGATCGCGCGCCAGCAAAAGCTCCCGCCGCCGCGCGTCCCACAGCGCCAGCGCAAACATGCCGCGCATCCGCTCCACCAGCGCCGCGCCGTGCTCCTCATATAAGTGAGGCACCAGCGAGCTGTCGCAGCCGTCGGCGATGACGTGTCCGCGCGCGCCCAGCTCCGCGCGCAGCTCGGGCTGGTTGTACAGTTCGCCGTTGTAGACGCACGCCAGCGCCGGCGTGCAGCCCGCCACCGGCTGCCGCCCCCCGTCGACGCCGACGACGGCGAGCCGTACCGCCGCGAGCAGCACGTCCTCGTCGGCGAAAGTCCCGAACCCGTCGGGCCCGCGATGCGCCAGCGACGCCGCCATGCCGTCGAGCACGTCCGCCGTCGGGAGCGGCCGCTCTCCGAGCCGGAGGATCGCGACGATGCCGCACACGGCGGCATCTTGCCACGGCGCACGAATTGTTGCGTACGCCACGTTTCTTTCGTCTAGGCGTCCCCCCGTCGGACGCGATATCATGAGGATTCATGCGGTCCTCCGCCAAGCGAAAGCGGAACAGCGCCGAGCCCGCCGCGCCCAGCCTCTCCTGGCGCGAGCTCGACGGCTGCGACAGCCTCGACGGCGCCGTCCGCGCCATCGTCGCCGCCTACGATTTTTCGCGCCACCCGTACTTCGTGTGGATGGCGGCGCCGCGCACCAACGTCGCCGAGTTTCGCAAGAGCCAGCTGCCGTTTCGCTTCGCGGTCGAGTCGTTCTCGCAGTCGCTGGCGGCGGTGCTGGCGCGCATCCCGCGTCTCGAGGCGCGGCTCGCCGTCGCCGACAACGTCGCCGAGGAGCACGGCCGCGGCAACCAGCTCGCCAGCCACAAGCGCACCTTCATCCAGTATCTGCGCGCGCTCGGCGCGACCACGTCCGACCTCGGCAGCGACTGTCCGGTGACGGTGAGCGCCTTCAACCACGCGCTCCTCGACTACTGCCTGGCGCAGCCGCATCCGTCGGGCGCCGCGCTCCTCGGCATCATCGAGCAGCTCTACGTCTGGATCTCGGGCGCCATCGCCGAGACGGTCGCCGCGCGCGGTTGGGCCGCGCACGGGACGCAGCGCCATTACGAGGTGCATCGCTCGCTCGACGCCGATCACGCCGAGCAGCTGTTCGCGATCGCGCGTTCGACCTGGCGCGAGCCGAGCGCGCGCGCACAGACGGCGCAAGCGCTCCTCCTCGGCGCGCACTGGTTCTGGCAGCTGTATCGCGATCTGCTCCCGTCATGCGCGCCGGCCTGAAGTTCGCCGTCGTCCGCGAAGATCCCGAGCTCGAAGCGTCGTTGATCCGCGAGCTCGACGCACGCCGCATCTTGACGGTGGCGTCGGGCGGCTGCACCGCGCTCAGCCTGCTGTCCGCCTTTCCCGCGCTGGAGGTGACCGCGTTCGATCTCAACCCGCGGCAGCTCGAGCACGTCGGCGAAAAAGCGGCGGCCGCCGGCGCCGGCGCGCGCGCGCGGCTGAACGTCGACGACGCCGCCGCCGACGGGCTCAACCAGTGCGGCGAGTTCGAAGCGCTGTTTCGCCTCTTGCGCGACATGCTGGCCGCGTTCGTCGCCGCGCCGGGCGAGATCGATCGACTCTTCGTCGCGCCCGACGGCGAGCGCGCCACCATCGTCGAGCGCTGGGCCGCGCATCGCTATTGGCCGGCGCTCTTCGCCAGCGCCTTCGCCGACGGCCTGCTCGAGGCGATGTTCGGCCCGGCGGCGACGCAGCACGCCCGCCCCGGCTCCTATCCCGGCTATTTCCAGCGCCTCTTCGAGCGCGGCCTTCGCCGCAGCGACGCCGCGCGCAATCCGTTTCTGCAGCACATCTTCCTCGGCGCCTACCGCGCCGACGACGCGCCGCTCTACACGCGATCGCCGTCGCCACGCCGCCCCGAGCTCGTCCTCGGCGGCCTCGAGCGCGTGCCCGAGCTGCCGCGCTTTCAGCTCTACAGCCTGTCGAACGTGTTCGATTGGTCCGAGGACGCGCTCGTCGCCGATTGGGCGGCGCAGCTCAAGCGCGCCGCGCGCCCCGGCAGCGCGATCCTGTTGCGCCAGCTCAACAACGAGCGCGATCTGCGCCGCTGGTTCGAGCCTGAGTTCCGTTTCGCCGATCCGCTCGGCCACGAGCTGCAGGCGCGCGATCGCAGCCTCTTCTACAACCGCGTCGAGGTCGCGTTCCGCCGATGAGGGACCGATGAGCGTGCGCATCGAAGTCGTGACCGCCGATGGCTTGCGCCCCTATCTGGCGCAGCTGCAAGAGCTCGAAGCCGAGATCAAATATCCCATCGGCGACGGCAGCGACCACTTCACCATCGATCACGGCCCCGAGTATCACGCCTTCTTCGCCGGTCTCGGCGCGCCCATGTTCATGATCGCCGTCGACGGCGACGAGCTCGTCGGCATCTTCGCCGGCATCGAGCGCAGCGCGCGCTCCGCCGGCGCCGTCGTCAAGACCGTCTACGGCGCCGACTTCAAGCTGGCAGCGCGCGTGCGCGGCAGCGGCCTGTCGCGCCGGATGATCTGGAAGGGCTTCCTCATGGGCATGAGCCCGAGCTTTCTCCGTCGCTGGCGCGTCGCCTACGTGACCGCGATGCGCGGCGCCCGCGGCGACGTCACGCGCAGCGTCCGCGGCCTCAACGTCGGCAAGCTGGCGCGTCCGGGCGCGCGGCTCTCGATCTACTTCATCGATCCGGCGCGGCTCGCCGCCCTGCGCGTCGACGGCGCGCCACCACCGCCGCCGCCGAGCGGAATGGATCTCAGCCCCGAGCCCGCCAGCCGCGCGCCCGGCCTGGCGTCGACGGCAGGCACCAAGGATCTGCGGCTACACTCGACGGGCGCGCCCTGGCCGCTCGTGCATCTGCCGCTCGGCCCATCGGCATGGGCGCCGAGCCACGCCGCCTATCTGCGCCGCGCCGGCGAAGCGATGCTCGCCGAGAAGCTGCCCGGCCCGGCCTGCTTCGCGCTCGACGATCGGCTCGCCGATCACGCCGGCTGGCTCGCCGCGCAAAACATCACGCCCGGCGCCGTCTGCACGGTCTACACGTTCGGCCTGCCTGGCGCGCCCAAGCCGTCGCCCTGGGTGCACCTGGCGACGTCCGAGATCTAGCGTCTCGCGGCGGCGAATCGCCGGCGGCAAATCACGATCGCGACGAGCACGACGAGCCAACCCCACGACTCCGCGTCGCCGCTGCCGAGCGCGCAGCCGGCATGCTTCACCGCTACACAGTCGAACTCGATGTCGCTGGTGTTGCGGCACTCGAACCCCGCCGGGCAATCCGACGCCGTCGGCATGCAGCTCTGCGTACACGCGCCCGCGTCGCACAGCTGGCCCGCGCAGTCGCTCCCCTGCGTGCACGCAGCGCCGAGCGCACCCGGCGACGGCGCCCGATAGCGGCAGCCGTCGGCGGCGCAGCTCATCGACTTCGGACAGTCGTTGTTCGATCGGCACGCCTGCGAGCAAAACCAGCGCCTCGGCTCGTCGGCCGCCTGCAAGCACGTCCCGCTCGCGCACTCCTCGTCGAAGAAGCAGCGATCGCCCACCGCCAGCGACTGCGTCGCGCGCGCGTCGAGATACGGCTGAATGAATCCCGCCGTCTGCGCGTCGACGCGCGTGAACACGGCATGATCGACGCAGTCGAAGTCGCCGTGGCTGGTGACGCCGGTCAGCACCGTCGCCGTACCGTCGCTGAACAGCGCCGGCCCGCCCGAGTCGCCGCCGCACGGCTGTGACGGCGCCGCCGCCGCCGTGAAGTCGCCGTCGTCGACGATCGTGACCATCGCCGTGCCGCTGCGCTTGACGCCCTGGTCGCCCGCGCTCGCCGCGCTCGAGCCGAATCCGGCGACAGTGAAGCTCTGCCCGACGAACGAATCGTCGAGGCTGCGCGCATCGAGCGCGATGGGCGCCACACCCGCATCCTCGACCAGCGTCAACAGCGCCACGTCGTTGTCCAGCGTCCCCGGATCGAACATCGGCTGCGCCGTGGCGTCGCTGAGCGCGAACGCGCCCGCCGCCGACGCGCCGTCGCCGAACGAAACCAGGAACTGATCGAAGCTGCCGGCGTCGATCCCGCAATGCGCCGCCGTCAACACCACGTGCGGCGCGATCAACGTCCCCGTGCACACCGCCTGCCCGTCGAGCGACACCAGCGCCACCACCGCCGGGTCGCCCGTGTCCGCCGCGCCGTTGGTGATGTTGGCCAGCACCGCGGCGAG
>DASXOU010000269.1:0-4913 GCA_036494045.1 Polyangia bacterium
AGCTCCTCCGGCGCCTCCTCGCCGTCGCCGCGCACATGGGCGATCTCGCCGAAGTCGACACGCGCAGCCAGGAAGTGCTCGCGCGCGCACCCGAGGACGCCGAGGCGTTCGTGCAGCGCAAGCACGTCTTGACCGCGCGCAGCGACTGGGCGGCGCTGGCGCAGCTTCTGCGCGCGCGCGCCGGCGCCATCGACGATCCGGCCGAGCGCGCCGAGCGCCGCTTCGAGGCCGGCCGCCTCACCGAGACCGAGCTCTACGACGTCGCCGCCGCCGCCGGCGATTACGAAGCCGCGCTCGCCGCCGAGCCCGAGCACGTGGCCGCGCTCGACGCGCTCGCCGATCTCTCGTATCGCACGCGCCACACCTCGCGCGCCCGCGCGCTCTACGCCGAGCTCGGCGAGCACAGCGTCGCCTCCTCGCTCGGCGCCGATGAAGTGTGGCGCCGCCGCGGCGAGCTCGCCGAAGAGGCCGGCGACGCCGACGAAGCGCGCGTCGCCTACGGCCGCGCCGTCGAGGTCAACGCGTCGAACCTGTCGGCACATCAAGCGCTGGCGCGCCTGGCGATCGCGCGCGGCGACGATCTCGCCGCCTATCAGTCGCTGCGCGCGGTTCTCGATCTGTTGCCGCTCGACGCCGTCGAGCGCATCACCGAGCTGCGCCGCCATCTCGGCGAGCTGGCCTGGAAGCTCGGCGATCGCGACGCCGCGCGCCACTACCTCGAGCTGGTGCTCTCGCAGCTGCCGATGGAAGCGCGCGCGCTCGAGCTGCTCGCGCGCCTCTATCAGGAGCAGCAGTCGTGGCCCGAGGCCGCCGACGCGCTCGGCCGCTTGTCGCGCCTGGTGCGCGAGCCGGGCGAGCGCGCCGAGATGCTCTTCCGTCGCGGCGAGATCCTGCGCCTCGGCCTCGGCGATCTCGAGCACGCCAACGACGCCTACTTGAAGGCGGCCGATCTTCTGCCCACGCACGCGCCGACCTTGCGCCGCCTGGTCTCGTACTACTACGGCGAAGGCGACTTCGTGGCGCTCAAGGAGGTCGCGCGCGATCTGGAGGCGCTCGGCCAGCCGCTCGCCGAAGCGGCCACCGAAGCCGGGCTCGGCCTCGCGCTCGGCGGCGACGAAGCGCGCGGCACGGTCGTCGTCGCGGTGTCGAAGCCGACCGCGGCGCGCCTCGCCGAATTGCTGGCGCAAGCACGCCTCCTGCAGCTGCCGCAGATCGACGCCGCGCTGCGCGCCTCGGCCCGCGCGCTCGGCCCCGACGGGCGCGCCACGTTGCAAGCGGCGCTCGAGGCGCTGTGCGTCGATCCGCTGGCGCCGGCCGCTCGCGGCGCGCGCCTCGCGCTCGGCCGCCTGCACGACGCCGCCGGCGACACCGCGCGCGCGCGCGTGCACTACGCCGTCGGCGCCTTCATCGATCCGACCGGCCTGGCCGCCGCGCGCTGGAAGGAGCTCGGCCCGCCCGAGCCGTGGTCGGTCGATGCCGAGTCGCTGGTGCATCCGTCGGCGCGCGGTCCCTTGCGCGACGCGCTCGTGGCCTTGGCGCCGCACGTGCTCGGCCTGTCGCCGTCGGAGATCGACGCCGATCCGGCGCCGACCTGGACCGACAAGCTGCGCGCCGTCGTCGAGCGCGCGTCGGGCCTGCGCGAGCTCGAGGCCTGCGTCGTCGTCGATCTGCTCCACGATCCCGCGTGGGCCGAGCCGACGCGCCCGCCGCGCCTGCTCATGCCGCGCCGCACGCTCGCCGACGAGAGCATCGCCCGCTTCGCCGCCGCGCGCGCCATGCACGCGCTCGTCACCGGCGTCGCGCTCGTCGACAGCCGCGCCAGCGACGACGTGGCCGCGCTCCTGCGCGCCGCCGCCGCGCTCTTCCTTCCCGATCTACGCGCGCCCGAGCGCGGCGTCGCCTTCTCCGCGTTCGTGCGCGCCTGGCAGGCGGAGCTGTCGGGCATCTCGCTCGATCCGGCGCGCCTGCCCGACGCCGAGCGCGCGCACCTCGAGGTCGTGCTCGCGGCCGCCGTCGACGCGCAGGTCGCCGCCGGCGCCGCCGCCTACGCGCAAGCCGAACGGCTCAGCGCCGATCGCGTCGCCCTCGCCGCCACCGGCGATCTGCGCGCCGCGCTCTTCGCGCTCGCCCCCGACGACGACGCCACGCCCGACGCGCGCGCCGCCGCGCTGACGCAGCCGCCGCTGTCGGACCTCCTCGCCTTCGCTCTCGCGGCCACCTGATCGTGCGCGCCGCCGCCGCCGTCATCACGCTCGCGCTCGCTATCGGCGGCTGCATCAGCAAGCGCACCGCCGCTTTCGTCGATCCACCGACGCCCTTCGGCACCGTCTCGCAAGAGATCCTCGACGACCTCGTCGCCGACGGCGATCGCGCCTACAAAGCGCGCGCCGACAAGAAGCAGCTCGACGAGGCCAACCGCGCCTACGGCGCCGCCCTGCGCTACGATCCGACCAACGCGGCCATCCTCGTGCGCCTGGGCCAGATCGCGCTGCGCCGCTCGTCGGTGAACGCGCGCGGCGCCGGCGCTTCCGCCTACCTCGACGAAGCGACCGGCTATGCCGAGCGCGCGCTCGCGGCGCGCAACCCCAAGCTCCTCGCCGCCGCGCGCGCCGCCAACGCCAAGCCCGCCGACGTCTTCTCGCACGCCGAGCCTGCCGACGCCCCCGCGCTCGCCCTCTACGCCGAGGCGCTGCTCGGCTGGAGCGTCATGCACGGCACCGCGACTGTGATGAAGAAGCGCGACTGGATCCACGCCGCCGCCGAGCGCGCGCTCGCCCTCGATCCCGCCGCCGGCTGGGCCGCGCCCAACCGCGTGCTCGCCACGCTCGACTGCGAGCTGCCACACGCCGGCGAAAACCTCCACGACGCGATGGTGCGCTTCGAAGCCGCGGTCGCGGTGGTGCCCGCCTATCTGCCCACGCGTGTCGCCTACGCCGAGGAGTACGCCACCCGCACCAGCGACGAGACGCTCTACCGCCGCCTGCTCGCGGAGGTGCTCGCCGCCAATCCGAGCGCGCTCCCCGACGCCGCCGCGGAGAACGCCGACGCGCAGAAGACCGCGCGCAAGCTCCTCGGCCGCAAGTGATGCGCCTCGGCACCACCTCGTGCATCTGGCACGACTACATGCTGCCCAACGTCGTGCGGCTCGCCGGCCGCGTCGACGACGTCGAGTTGCTCGTCTTCGACGTCGAGTCCGATCTGCCGCCGCCCGCCGACGTCGCGCGCCTGGGCGAGCTTGGGCGCGCGCACGCGCTCAGCTACACCGTGCACACGCCGCTCGACGCCAGCCTCGCCTCGGCCGACGACGCGCGGCGCGCCCGCGGCGTCGACAAGGTCCGGCGCGCCATCGCCTGGGGCGCCCCGCTCGCGCCGCTCGCCTACACCGTGCACGTCTACCTCGGCGACGGCGAGCACGATCTGACACCACCGTCAGATCTCGACGCCTGGCGCGATCGCGCGCGCCGCTCGCTGGAGACGATCCTCGCCGACCTGCCGTCGCGCGCGCTCTGTGTCGAATGCATCGACTACGACTTTTCGCTCATCGCCCCGGTCGTGCGCGCACTCGATCTGTCGGTATCGCTCGACGTCGGCCACCTCCTCCGCGACGGCCGCTCGCTGCGCGCCGCCGTCGACGAGTGGCTGCCGCGCGCGCGCATCCTCCAGGTCCACGGCACGCGCCCCGACGGCCGCGACCACAAGTCGCTCACCCACGCCCCGCGCGGCGAGATCGAGTGGCTCTTCGGAACGCTGCGCGAACGTCAGTTCGACGGCGTGGTCACGCTCGAAGTCTTCGACCCCGACGATTTGGAATCTTCGCTCGCGCTGGTGCGCTCCTTGTCCTGAGCGAACAGCCGCGCCGACACGATCGACGACACCAGCGCCATGAACCCGACCATCGTCGCGTAATAGATCTCGCGATCGCTGATGTCGTCGTTGTCGAACGCGAACGGCAGAAACAAAATAGCCAGCGCCAGCGCCGCCAGCACCCAACGCAGCCAAGGCGCGCGATGCGCCTGCGTCGCCGCCGCGATCAGCGCCACGCCGCAGCCGAGCGACGCGGCGCCGTAGCCGTCGAGCCCGCGACCGACCAGCCACGGCGCCGCCATGGCCAGCGCTCCGACGAACATACGAAAGAGCGCCAGCCCCATGGTCAGCCCAGCTCCTCTTTGAACAGCCGCTTGGTCCGCTCCCACGCGTCCTTCGCCGGCGCTTCGCGATACATACGCGGATCCACGTCGCGGAAGAATGCATGCGACGCGCCGTCGTAGACCACGACCTCGTGCCGCACCTTGTTCTCCTCGAGCGCCTTCTTGATCGCCGCCACCTGGTCCTGCGGGATCATCGAATCCTCGCGGCCGAAGAAGCACACGACCTTTCCTTTGATGCCGCCGGTGCGCTCGATCGTCTTCTGGCCGCCGCCGGGCGCGAACGTCGCGATGCCGCCGCCATAGAACGAGGCCGCCGCCGTCACCGGCCGCGTCGCCGCCGTCAGGTAGGCCACGTGCCCGCCGATGCAGAAGCCCATGACGCCGAGCTTGGCCACGTTCGCTTCCTTGCGCGTCTTCAGATACGCCAGTACCGCGTCGACGTCGGCGAGGACGCCGTCGGCCGTGAGCTTGGGGAACACTTCCATCCCCTTCTTCATGCCCTCGTCGTTGTACGGCAGCTCCGTGCCGGGCGGCCAGGCGCGATGGTGATAGTCGGGCGCGGCCGCGACGTAGCCTTCCTTGGCCACGCGCGTCGCCACGTCGCGAATGTGCGCGTTGACGCCAAAAATCTCCTGAAACACGATGACCACCGGCCGCGGGCCGGCCGCCTCGGGATACGCCACGAACGTCGGCATCTCCGATCCGCCGACGTCGAGCTTGACCGTTTCGCTTCGTACGTTTGCCATCGGGACCTCCTGTCGCGAG
>DASXOU010000270.1:0-12883 GCA_036494045.1 Polyangia bacterium
GGCAAGTACGGCGAGGCCGCCGCCGAGGCGCGCAAGCTCGGCGATCTCGCCCGCGCGCAGCAGCTCTACGAGCGCATCTGGGACTGGAAGAGCGCCGCCGACGTGGCCCGCGAACGCGGCGACAAGCCCGAGCTCCTACGCCTGCTCCTCGACGGGCGCGACTTCGCCGAGGCCGCGCGCGTTGGCGAAGCGCTGCAGCACGCCGCCCCGCCCGAGCAGGAGCGCGCCGCCGACGTCTACGAGCGCCGTCGCATGTGGGCCGAAGCCGCCGCGCTGCGCGAGCGTCTCGGCACCCTCGAAAAGGCGCGCGAGCTCTACAAGCGCGCGCAGCAGCCGCTCGAGGTCGCGCGCCTCGACGAAGCCGCCGGCCGCACGCGTGAGGCCGGCATCGCCTACGAGCGCTTCCTCGCCGACACGCCCGACGACGCCGACGCCGCGCGCGCGCACCTCGCGCTCGGCCGCATCCTCGCCGGCTTCGGCCGCCACGAAGAGGCCGTGCGCCACTTGCAGAAAGCGGTCGCCAAGACCGAGCGGTTCGTCGCGCCGCCGCCGAGCGCCGTCGTCGACGGCACCATCCCCGCGCAGCCGCCGCTCGACGCGCCGACGCTCCTGCGCGCGCGCCGCCTCGCCATCGTCGAGCTGGCCGCGCTCGGCTATCGCCACGCCGCCAACACGCTCCTCGACGGGCTGCGCGCCGCCGATCCCAAGCTGCCGCCGCTCGACGCGCTCATCGCCGCCGAGCGCCGCGCGCAATCCGAGGACGCCAACGTGCGCCTGGGCGGCCGCTATCGCGTCACGCGCCTGCTCGGCTCGGGCGGCATGGGACGCGTCTATCTCGCGCGCGACGAGTTCAGCGGCCGCGACGTCGCCGTCAAAGTGGTCGCCGCGCCCGTCGACGCCCGCTCCGGCGAAGGCTATCGCCGCTTCTTGCGCGAAGCCGAGATCGTCTCGTCGCTGCGCCACCCGAACATCGTCGCCGTCGTCGCCTCGCACGAGGAGCTGGGCCTGCTCGCCATGGAGTTCATGGCCGGCGGCACGCTCGCCGATCGCCTGGGCGCGCCGCAATCGCCGCCTCTGGTGCGCGCGTGGGCGCTCGAGGTGCTCGCCGGCCTCGAGGCCGCGCACGCGCACGGCGTCATCCACCGCGACCTGAAGCCCGCGAACATCTTCTTCGCCGCGTCGGGCGAAGCCAAAATAGGCGACTTCGGCGTGGCGCACCTCGTCGATCTCGGCGCCACGCAGACCGCCGGCTTCATCGGCACGCTCGCCTATATGTCGCCCGAGCAGATCTCGGGCGCGCGCCTCACCTTCGCCGCCGACGTCTACGCGCTCGGCGTCACGCTCTTCTCCGCGCTCACCGGCCGCCTGCCCTTCGGCGGCCCCGACTTCGTCGGCCAGCACCTCGGCGAGATCGCGCCGTCGCCGTCGAGCATTCGCCCCGAGCTCGCCGCGTGGGATTCCCTGATCGCGCGCACGCTGCAAAAAGCACCGACGGATCGCTTCGCATCACTGGAAGAGCTGCGCCGCGCAATCTCGGCGATCACAATCGATTCTGAAAAGGCGGTCAGCCGCCAACTGTCCGCGGTCAGCAGCGACGAAACGGGAGTCGTCGCCGCCGATCGCTACACCATCACCGCGTCGCTCCCCGACGGCCTCGTGCAAGCGACCGACACGCGCCTCGGCCGCGAGGTCGTCCTCGAGACCGTCGCTGCCGATGCGCCGCACCTGCCCTGGCTGCGCGCCGTCGCCCGTCTCGGCGGCGCGCGCCTGCAGCGCGTCTTGCGCCTCGAGCGCGCCGCGGACGGCACCACGCGCTTGGTCTACGAAGCGCTCACCGGCCGCACGCCGCGTCCGCCGTCGCTCTCACGCCGCGAGCACGCGCTCCTCGCCCGCGCGCTCGCGCCCTTGCACGCCGCCGGCATCGCCCACGGCTCGGTCGCGCAGTCGATCGTGCTCGAAGATCACGGCCCGGCGCTGCTCACCGCAGGCCGCCGCCCGTCGACCATCACCGTCGAGGAAGAGTTGCGCGAGCTCGCCGGCCTAGTGGCCGAGCACGCCTGACAGGAAGATCGCGCCGCACGCCGTCGCCGGCACCAGGAACACGATCGACAGCACCATGCCCGCTACCGCCAGGCCGTGCCCGCTGTTCTCGATCTGCGCCGCGCGCTTGAGCCCGCGCGACGAGAAGTAGATGCCGAGGAGGCAACACAGAAAGCCGAGCAGCGGCACATAGCCGAGGATGCCGAACACGAAGCCCGCGATCGCCTCGCCGTTCGACGGCAGCACCGTGACCGGCGCGACCGGCTTGCCGAGAAACTCCGCCGCGGCGACGAGCTCGCGCACCTCTTCGACCTCGCGCGCGTAGAGCCAGCGGCCGAGCGTCGGGTGATACACGAGATCGCCGGGCGCGAGCTGCCCCTTTTTGGCGAGCGACTTCAGCTCGTCCTCGCCGAGGAACGTGTCGCGACCGCCACGGGTGACCACGAACTGTCCGGCCATTGTGCGAATCCTCCCGATTCTCTAAGGCTAGAGTGGACCGCTTCCAATTTCAATGTACGCGTGTGCGCTGCGCATCTCCCCAAGGATAATCACTAGCAGTTACCGGGCCGTGGCCAGCACGATCACGACGAAAAGCCCACTTCCGCCCTCTTTGCGCCGGCCCGGCTCGATGCCGACGCCCACGTGGGTGACGCTCGCGTCGCCGACCGCGTTGCCGACCGAGTCGACCGCCTGCTGCGCCGTGGAGACCACCGCGAAGACGGTGCGCCCGCCAGTCCAGCGTCCGTCGCGCGAGAGCGCGTCGTCGATGCGCCGCCCGGCGACCGACGTCGCCATGCCGTGCTGCGCGATCTCGCGCGCCGTCGACTGCGCCAGCTCGTCGAGCATCGCGTCGCGGCCGAGCGGCCGCAGCTTCTTGCCGCGCCGCGTGCCGTCGATGCCGCGGCGCACTTCGTCGACGGTGTGCGCGTCGAACTTCTGCGGCGGCCGCGAGAACATCTGCGTGACCAAAAGCTCGCGCGACGCCGGATCGAACACCACGCCGACGCCGACGCGGGTCGCCTCACGGTTCAAGATGTTGGCGCGATGGCCGGGCGAGTTCATGAGACCACGCTCGGCCTCGCCGGCGGTAAACGCGCGCGCCACGTTCTCGAGGATCAACATGGCGTCGACGTTCGCGCGCTTGGCGCGATCGGCCGCCGAGCCCGTCGTCGGTGAGATGTGCCCGAAGAATCCGTGCGCCTGCATGTCGGCCGAATGGCCGCGCGCGACCGCTGCGAGCTGAGCGTCCCACGCCAGCGCCGGCAACCCCGCGTGCGCGCGATCGGCGTTGAGCAGCTTCCACACCGCCTGCTCCGCCGCCGCCGTCGTGGTGAAGGCTTCGTCGTTGCCCGCGCCGGCCGGCGCCGCCGCCGAGGCCGTCGACGGTGCGCTCACGCCGCACCACACGGGAAAATTCGCGACCACGGTGGCGCCGAAGCGATCCTCGCCGGTCACCTCGATCTGATAGCGCCCCTTGCGCGGCCCGCAGCGAAACGCGCCGCCGAAGCGCACCGGATCGCCACCGACGACGACGCGGCTCAACACGCTACCGTCGGGCGCCGTCACGAACGCCTCGGGCCGCTCGAACCCTTCATGCAGGCGCCCGCGCACGATCACGTTGCCGCCGAGCGGCTGCGCGCGCGCGATTGGCTCGAGATCGACGAACGATTCTTGCAGCGCCACGAGCACGCGCGTCTCGCCGCCGCGCCCGGGCACGATGCCGACGCCGACGCGCGCGAAGCGTCCATCGGCGAGCACCTTGGGCAGATCGCCGGCGAGCGCGCGCAAGAGCTCCTCCTCGCCGCCCGGGCCCATCGCCGTCAGGATCAGCTGCGGCGGCGGCTCGACGATTCCGTGCACCCACAATGCGCCTTGCACCAGCTCGTTCGGCGGCGCGCCCGACTCCGACGCCGCGCGCGCCAGATCGCCCGCCGCCGCGTCGAGCCGCGCGTCGGGCCGCGGCTCTTGCCGTCGCTCCTTTTTCGCGACGCGCGCGACCAGCTCGTCGATGCGCGTGGCCAGCGGCGCGCGCGGCACCAGCGTCGGCGCCTCGTTGTAACGCAGCGCCGGCTGCGCCCACGCGAGCGACGGCAGCAGCATGAGGATCGGCAGCGCCCTCACTGCAGATCCGTGCCCGCCGCCTTGCAATACTTCAGGACCCGCGCGCGATCGCCGCCGCCGACCGAGTGCAGCGCCGCCTTGGCGTTGCCGAGATCGCCCTGTTTGCAGAACGCGCGCGTGATGATGGAAAACGCGCGGCTCGACTTCGCCGTCGACAACGTGTGGCGCGCCTGGCGGATCGCCTCGCCCGGATCGCCGTCGATCTGCTTCTCGGCGCCGTCGAGCGCGGCGGCCACTTCGGCCGGCAGCGTCTCCTTCTTCGACGACGGCGGCAGCTTCGCCGACTGCAGCTCGATCTTCGGCGGCGTCGGCGGCGTTTCCACTTTCGGCGGCGGCGGCGGCGGCTCGATCTTCGGCGGCGGCGCCGTCGTCGTCATCGCGACCACCGGCGGCGGCGGCGACACCTCCGGCGGCTTCGACGCGCTCATCCGCATCACGCCCACGGTCCCGCCGATCGCCGCGATCACGACGCCCGCGATGAACGCGATCTTCGCGCCGCCGCTCGCCTTGGCCACCGGCGCCGTCGTCGGCGGAATCACCGGCGCCACTTCGCCGCGCGCACCCGTCGTCTGCACGCCCGGCGCCGCGGACGACGCCGCGCCCGCCGCCATCGTCGACGCGAACGCCTCCGGCGCCGGATTCTTCGCGCGCGCGCGATCGAGCGTCTGCAGCGGCCGCCCCGTCAGCGCGTTGATGAACGCCCCCACATCCGAGAAGCGCGCGTTGACATCCTTCGCCAGCGCCTGCTCGACGGCATCCACGACATTCTTCGGAAGCGTAGGCTCGAGCTGCCCGAGCGGCGTCTGCTTGTCGTAAACGACCTTGAACACCACCTCCGCCAGCGTCGCGCCCATGAACGCCGCGCGCCCCGACAGCATCTCGTACACGATGGCGCCGAGCGCGAACACGTCGGTGCGCGCGTCGATCTCGGTGTTCTTGCCGAGCGCCTGCTCCGGCGCCATGTACTGCGGCGTCCCCAAGAGCACGGCGTCCTGCGTCTGCACCGTCTGCGATCCGCGAATCTTCGAGATCCCGAAGTCGAGCACCTTCACTTGATCGACGAGCTCGCCGCCGATCTCCGTCGCCACCAGGAACACGTTGCCCGGCTTCAGATCGCGATGCACCACGTCTGCCTTGTGCGCCGCGTGCAGCGCGCTTCCGATCTGCCGCGCGATCGTCAGCGCCGCCGCCTGCTCGATCTTGCCCCGCTCGAGCCGATGCGCCAGATCCTCGCCCTCGAGATACTCGAGCACCAGATACGGCGTCCCCGACGCCAGCACGTTGAAGTCGTGCACCGTCACGATGTTCGGATGTCCGATCCGCGACGCGATCTCCGCCTCGCGCCGAAAGCGCGCGTAGCTCTCGCGATCGTTGGCCGCCACGCCGTGCAGCACCTTGATCGCCACGCGCTTGCCCGGCAATCGCAGATGCTTGGCCGCCCACACCGCGCCCATGCCGCCCTGCCCGAGCAGCTCGGTGATCTCGTAGGTCTCGCCCAGCACCACGCCGACGTGGATCTCAGAAGTTTCGGCCATCGTCTCCCGTACTATACTCCGAGACCATGAGCCGAACCCTCCCTTGCATCCTGCTCCTGTGGGCCGGTTGCGCCAGCGCCGTCGCCGCGCCGCCGCCAAAAGAGACGCACGAGCCCGCCGACATCAGCGAGTTCAAGGACAAGCTCACCGTCTGGACCGACGGCAAGAAACACTTTCTCGCCATCGTCATGACCACCAGCGATCCGCCCGTCTTCTGGTCCGCCGACGGCAAAGAGTTCTTCTCCATGCGCATCATCGGCGGCGGGTCCGAAGGCGACGACAAAGATCTGAAGAAGCTCGATCGCGTCTTCTGGGATCCGCGCGCCGAGGCGCCCTACAAAGCGTCGTTCGACTACAAGAAGAACGAAAAGGGCCCCGACTTCCAGATCCAGTGCAGCGAGCGCCACACCAAGCTCACCGCGCTTCCGCCCGCCGAAGCCAAGGCGCTCGTCGCCGGCGCGAAGTTCTACAAGCCGCGCTGGAACCACTACGCCTACTCGCTCGCGCGCGACAACACCGGCCGCTACTACTACGTCGACAACGTGCGCGAGCCCGAGCACGCGAAAAATTTCCGCCTGTGGGCCGGCATGAAGGGCACCATGAAGCCGCAGAAGATGACCAACGTCGTCAGCGACTCCGAGGGCGACATCTTCTCCACCAAGACCGGCTCGCTGCGCCTCATCCTCGACAAGCACGAGACCACGTGGGTGCAGAACGAGAAGAAGGTGAAGCTCGTCTTCCTCGAGCCGTCCGACAATCACGTGATGATCTACACGGACCTCGGCGTCTACGAAGGCGAGCCGCTCGGCACGCCCTGCGACGACTTGTAGAGATCGGGCAGCCCGATCCGCTCCGCCTGCAGCCGCGTGATGGCGCGCCGGCGCAGCTCGTGCTCGGCCTTGAGCTGCTCGCCCGCGCTCGCGCTATCGAAGCTCACCGTCAGCTCGATCCCTTGCGGCGTCACGTTCGACACACGCACCGACGGTGACTGCACCTTGGCATCCTCGACCGCGACCGCCGCGAGCAGCGCGCTCGCGCGATCGACGTCGCTGCCGAGCGCGATCGTGATCTTGACGTCCGAGTGCGCGCTCAAGACCGCGTAGGTGACCACGCGCGAATTGGCCAGCTCCGAGTTCGGCACCGTCAGAAGATTCCCGTCGAGCAGCCGAATCCGCGTCGAGCGCACGCCGATGAGCACCACTTCGCCCACTTCGCTCGTGGCCAGCCGCACGCGCTCGCCGGGACGAAACGGCCGATCGACGAGCAGCACGAAGCCCGCGATCATGTTGCCGAGCGTCTGCTGCGCCGCGAGGCCAATGGCGAGCGAGCCGACGCCGAGCGCCGCCACCAGCGAGGTCACGTCCTTGCCGAAATGCTTGGCGACGACGATGACCACGATGAAGCTCACCGCCAGCGACGTCGCCTTCTCCGCCAGCGGCACGTATTCGCGCTCGAGCCGCGCCCGCTCCGAGCCGCCCACGTGCATCACCGACGACGTCAAAAGCAGCGCGACCAATTGGATCACGAGGCGCGCGCAGATGATCGCGCCGGCGACGAACGTGATGCCCGAGAGCCAGCCGTCGATGCGCTCGGGCAGCGGCGCCATCTCGACCGCGAGATACGATCCGATGGCGATGAACAGCGCGATGAACCCACGCCGAAGACGCGTGATCGTCCGCTCGTTGCGCTCGCTCGTCCCCGCGCCGGTGCGCCGATGCGCCCAGCGCGCGCTCAACGCGCCGGCGCCGAACGCCGCCAGCACCGTCAGGCCGAAGATCAGAAGCGCCAGATAGATGCGCGTGGAGTCGCGCAGCGCGTTGGCGTCGGTCGCCCAGCGCGAGGGATGAATCAGGATGTCGAGGAGCTCGTCCATCGCCGACGCGGCGAGGGGCTACTGCGCTTCTTGCGACGACGGATGGAACGCCTGCTTCGACGCCGTCTTCGCCGGGTTCTTATGCTCTTCCTTCTTCACCGCCTTCGCCCCCGACGGCGCCACGGTCGCGCCCGACGGCGTCGCCTCGGCCTTCTTCGGGCCCGGCGTCGTGCCCGACGGCGTCGCCGCCGCGTTGGGCGCGTGGCCCTTGTCGTCGCCGAACACGAGCACGCCGAACTTGTCGAGCGCATGGAAGTCGCCAACCATCGGCGGCGACCAGCCCGTCCCCGACTGCGGGCGCCCGTTCGGCTGATCCATACGGAAGAAGTTCACGCGCCACTCGGTCCCCACTTTGGGCGGCACGTTCTTCATCTCTTTCTCTTTGCCCTTGGCCGCCTCGAGCGGAATCGCCAGCTCGACGGTCCAGCGCTTGTCCTCGTCGTCGCGCTTGTTGAGCGTGCCCTCGATGTTCACGCCCGCCTTCATGTTCGCGTCCCAATCGTTCTGGTTCTGTCGATAGGTCGGCAAGTACGAATCGAAGGTCGCGCCCTTGGCGTTGACCTGCAGCTCGACGTAGGTCTTGCCGTCGCCGTCGGCGTCGATGAACATCTCGTCCGCCTCCTGCGTCCACAGCTTGTCGTCGTGCTTGTCGAGCGTGGTCCAGATGTCCTTGTCGTCGTTGATGAACGCGACGTAGAGGTTCTTGTCGTCCCACAAGAGCTTGGCCTGCGTCTTCTGCTCGGCGGGCTGCCCGTCCATCGTGCGCACGAAGTCGCCCGTCGACGGCGCGTCGGCCCACTCCTTCTCGGTGAGCTTGCCGTCGAGCTTGATGACGCCGTCCTTCACCTTCTTGGCGACGATGCGCTTCTTCTCCGCCGGCCCGGCGCCGGACGACACCGGCAGCTTCACCGCCAGCACGCGGTTCTCGGTGTCGTGCTGCGAGCCCTTGAGGACCTTGAGCCGCAAGGGGCCCTTCCACGCGCCGACGTAGATGTCGACCTCGTTGCCCGGCCACGACTGCGGCACCGACACGCGATGGATATCGCGGATGATCTCGCCCTTCTTCCACAAGCTGACGGGGTACTTGCCGCCGATCGGCACGTGGTCGGCGTTGAGGTGGTTCTTCTTCGAATCGGGCGTCTCGAGGTGAACGAAGATCTTCCAATCGTCACCGACGGGATTGAGCACGCGCCAGTAGTGCGTCAGCGTGAACGCCTTGCCCGGCGTGACCGTGTCGGTGTCGACGTCGACGCCGAGATATTCGAGCTTGTCCTCGAGGTTCGCATCGTTCGGATGTTGGATCGTCGCCGGCGGCTGCGTGAGCACGTGCTCGTGCGCCGCCTTGATGTCCTCCTCACTCGGCATGTCGTTCTGCTGCTCGACGCAACCGATGAGCGAGACCGCCGCCACCACATACGCCCCAACCACATAAGCGAACGAACGGTACATCCGCGTGTCCTCCAAGTAGAGGACTGCGTTCTTACAGCGATCTATGGGGAGAAGCAACCTTCGATGACTAGAAACGAAGCAGCGTCTTGCCGTGGAAGTCGGGGTGCTCGTAGCGCGCGCCGCCCGTCGGCGGCGTCGTCGCCGTCAGCGCGTGGTCGTCGGCCACGATCGTGGTGTCGACCGCGTAGACGTAAATCACGACCGCGATGACGACGGTCAGCGTCACCGCGCCGCCGATGATGAGCCAGATCCACCACAGGCTCTTCTTCTTCACCGGCTTGACCGCGACCGGCTGCCCCGGCGGCGCCGTGCCCGCGTACGGATCGTAGCCCGGCTGCGCCGCGGCCACGTTCGGATCGACCGGCGGCATGTCGCCCGGCTGCTCCTGCTGCGCCGTCGGCGGCTGCCCCGGCGCCGGCGACGTTCCCGGGTTGGCCGCGATCTCGGCCTCGAGCGCCGTCACCTTGCCCTGAACCTCGGCCCGGTTCGACGCGTTCGGCTGCTCCTCGAGATAACGCTTGTAGTACTTGACCGCGACACGGCGCTTGCCCAGCTTCTCGTTGCCGAGGCCGATGTTGTAGTCGAGGATCGGCGACGGCCGCATCGACTCGGCCTGCTTGAACTCGCGGATCGCGGTCACGTAATCGCCGGCGTTGTAGGCGTTGCGGCCGGTCTCGAAGTGCTGCTTGGCCTGCGCCATCGTCGCGTCCTCGGCGGACGGCGGCGTGGCCGGCGGCGGCGGCGGTGCCTCCGACGGTGGCGGCGTCGGCGGCGCCGACTGCGCGTGCGCGTAATTGGACCACGTGAGCGTGGTGAAGGTCAGTAGTGTCAACAGCGCAACCGAGGACCTTCCGCGCATCGCCGCCTCCTAATCCATCAGTAAGGGTTCAACACGTCGTTCGACTTCTTGGGCGGGTTCTCGTCGACCCGCTCGTAGGGATCGACCTGCTTGCGCCGGCGCGGCGGCTGCGTCGTCGTCGCCGGCGGCGACTTCGGCGGCGGCGCGGTCACCACCGGCGGCGGCGCTTTGGCAGGCGGATCGATCGTCCCCGGCGGCGGCGACGGCAGCTTGCCCGATTTGCCGACGACGTGCGCCACCGCCGCCTTCTTGTGCTCGAGCTTGACCAGGAGCTTGTGCGACTTGCCCGGATCGACCATCTGCTCCTGATCGACGTAGCCGTCCTTCTTGAGCATCACGGTCTTGGTCTTGCCCTTCTCGACCTTGACCGCTTCGGGCGTGTCGGCGACGGCGACGCCGTCGACGTAGATCTTGGCGCCTGGCGGCACCGAATCCACGATCACTTCCTCGACGACGGGCGCCGCCACTTCCGGTTTGGACGGCGGCGGCGTCGCCGGCTGTTCCTGCTTCGGCGCGATCACCAGCGGCGGCTGCGGCGTCGGCTGCGACGCCGGCGCGCGCGTGACCCACACGACCGCGCCCGCCGCCGCCGCCACCAGCACGCCCGCGACCACGAAGTACGGCACCGCCGACTTCTTCTTCGCCGCGACCGCGGCTGCGACCTCCACGCTCGACGGCAGAACCACCGCGCCCGACGGCGGCCGCGGCATCGGCGTCGGCCGCGGCGTCGCGTGACGCGCCTGCAGCACCGCCGACTGCGGCTTCGAAATGTGCGCCAGCACCTGCGACGACGGCCGCGGCTGCAACACCTCCGGTGCCAGCTCGGCCGCGATCGCCGCCAGCTCGCTGCCGAGCTCGCCCATCGTCTGGTAGCGCTCCTCGGGCTCCTTGGCCAGCGCGCGCATGATGACGGCTTCGATCTCGACGGGGATCGCGCGCTCGGGCGCGAGCTGCCGAGGCGGCGTCGGCTGCGTCGTGATGTGCTTGGTCAGGATGCCCATGAAGCTCTCCGCTTCGAACGGCACCCGACCGGTGAACAGCTCGTACATGATGACGCCGACCGAGTAGATGTCCGCGCGCAGATCGAGCGGCTTGCCCAGCGCCTGCTCGGGCGACATGTAATGCGGCGTTCCGAAGATCGTGCCGGTGCGCGTGAGCGACTTGTTGCCGTCGGCGCCCGAAACCTTGGCGATGCCGAAGTCGAGGATCTTGACCAGCGGCCGGCCGTACTTCTGCGCCAGGAACACGTTCTCCGGCTTCATGTCGCGGTGAACGATTCCCTTTTCGTGCGCGGCCGCGAGCCCCGACGACACCTGCAGCATGATGTCGAGCGCCTCGCCGAACGACAGCGCCGGCTCCTCGCGCATGCGCTCGGACAGCGCCACGCCCTCGAGGAACTCCATCGCCAGATACACGGCGCCCGACGGCAGCGTCGCAAAATCTTCGATCTCGATAATGTTCTCGTGGCCGATCGACGACGCCGACCACGCTTCCTGGCGAAAGCGCGCCACCGCTTCGCCGTTGGACACGATCTCGGGACGGAGCAGCTTGAGCGCGAAGCGCTTGTTGATGTTGACGTGCTGCGCCTCGTAGACCTGGCCCATGCCGCCTTCACCGACGAGCCGGACCACGCGATATCGATCGGCGAGAATTTGCCCGACGAGATCCGTGCGCATCGACTGCGGGTCTTTGACGAGCGGCGTGCCGTCGCGCGAGCAGAAGGCGCCGCCTTCGTCGTAGCGCGTGTTGCACGCGGGACATACCATCGCTACGGGCTTCGGATCAGGAGTCACGTCAGCTCCAAATTATGCCGTAGGCACGGCCAGTTGTAAACGCTTCTACGTGATACGACGCACACTCGTGTAAAGTGCCGCGCCATGCCGCGGACCAAGACTGACGACGTGCTCGCCGCCTCGGAAATTCAGTATTCGCATGATCCCGAACGCGCGGAGCTGATCGCGCGGGTACGCCGCTTCAAGGCGTCGTGGTTCGAGCTCGGCGAGGCGCTCACCGAGATCAAACGCTCGGAAGCCTACAAGAAATGGGGCCACGCCGCGTTCGAGGATTACTGCAAGAAGGAGCTGCATCTGAAGCGCGAGACGGCCGACAAGCTCACCGGCTCGTTCGTTTTTCTTCGCGCGCGCGCCCCGGAAGTGTTGCGCCGTGACGGCCGTGACGCGCCGATTCCCACCTACCAGGCCGTCGATTTCCTACGTCGCGCCGAAGAAGAATCGCAAGCGCCCGAAGAGACCCTCACCGAGCTGCGTCGCCACGTGCTCGACGAGGGCACGCCCTTGCCGAAAATTTCGCGGATCTATCGCGAGGCGATTTTCCCGCTCGACTCCGAGGAGCAGACGGAAAAAAGGCTGAGCGGCATGGCCAGCACCATCAATCGCTTGATGGAGCTGATGGCGCAGGCGCGCGCCGATCGGCTGGTGCCGGAAGCGCTCTGCGCCGAGGTGGAGGAGCCGCTGGCGCGACTCGCTGCGCACCTCGGGCGCAGAGCGGAAGCGGCGTAGCGCCTATTCTTCTTTCTTCGGCTCGGTGGCGGCCTTCGCCGCCTCGGCCGCGCGACGCTTGCCGGCCTCGATCAGCTCTTTGACCTTCTGACCGCCCTTGTGGCCGATCTCTTCGTAGAACTCGTGGCCACGCTGATCGCGAACCGTCTCGCCGCCCTTGCGGCCGATCTCTTCGTAAAACGCGTGGCCGCGCTCGTCGCGCACCTTCTGGCCGCCCTTGCGACCGGCCTCGCGCACCGTCATGCCGCCACCACTCTTCTTCTCCTCGGCCATCTTTCACTCCTTGTCGTTTACTACTCCGCCGACTTCTTGGCGGCGTTGATGAGCTCACGGACTTTCTGTCCGCCCCTGCGTCCGATGTCTTCGTAGAATTCGCGACCGCGGTTGGCGCGCACGGTCTCCCCGCCGCGCCGACCGATCTCGCGATAGAACTCGGAGCCGTAACGCTCCTTCGTCGTCAGTCCGCCGCGCTCCCCCCCTTTCCGCC
>DASXOU010000271.1:0-2361 GCA_036494045.1 Polyangia bacterium
ACGGTCGTCGTCGCCGCCGACGTGGGCGAGGCCAAGGACGCCGGTAAGTTCGCCAAGCGGCTCGATCTGCCGATCGCATTCATCGACAAGCGGCGCACCGGCGACGACGAGAAGGCGCGCCCGGCGCACGTCATCGGCGACATCAAGGGCAAGGATTGTCTCCTCGTCGACGACGAGATCGCGACCGGCGGGACGATCTTCAACGCCACCGAGTTCCTGCTCGATCAGGGCGCCGTCAGCGTGCAAGCCGCCGTCGTCCACCCGGTCCTCTCCGGCCGCGCCATCGAGCGCCTCAACGCCTCGCGCCTGTCCCGCCTCCTCATCACCAACACCATCCCCATCCCATTAGAGAAGCGTTCGCCCAAGATCGAGGCGCTGTCGATCGCACCCTTGCTCGCGACCGCTATCACCCACATCCACGACGGCCGCTCCGTCTCCCAGCTCTTCTCTTAGCTTTTCGTTCTAGGGAGCCGGGTCGTCGATCGCGAAACCGACGCGCCGAGGGCCGTGCCGCGCAGTCCGGTGCCGCGCGCAGTTGGCTTGCGCAGGGCGTCTTCGCCCGAGCACTGTTTGAGCACGGCACCGGACTGCGCGGCGCGGCCCGCCGAACCTATCCGTTGTTTTCGCGGTCGGCGGCCCAGCGACCGCCTTCGATGTCGTCCTTCATGTAGCCCCAGCGCCCCTCGAGGTGCTGGCCGTCGGGTGACATCTGCATGTAGCCGTGGCCGTGCGAGTGTGGCGTCTTCTGGTCCCAGATGAAGTGCCAGACATCGCCTTCGAGCTCGCCGGTGAGCCCGCCTTCGCGGTAGCCGGTGAAGCTGCCCGAGACGCGCTTGCCTTCCTGGCGCAGCTCGAGCCGCCCCCAGGTCGAATCCCACGTGCCCTGGAAGCTGATCCCCGACGGCAGCATGCGCGGCTTGGGCCGCTCGAAGCCCGAGCAGCCACCCAACGTCAGCGCCAGGATGATCGCGAAAACGCCCCTCACCGACGGAATCATTGCGCGGCAGCCCGAGAATCGCAACATTATCTTGTGACCGTGGACGCTCTTGGCCCCATCCTTTTTTACGACGGCGTGTGCGGGCTGTGCGATCGGCTCGTGCAGTTCGTCTTGCGCCACGATCGGCGCGCGCGCTTCCGCTTCGCTGCGCTGCAGAGCGACGTCGCCACGCAGACGCTCGGCCACTTCGGCAAGAACCCCGACGATCTCGACACCGTCTACGTGCTCACCGGCGACGGCGCGCTGCTCGCAAAATCGCGCGCGATCTTCTTCGTCCTGCGCGCGCTCGGCTTGCCGTGGTCGCTGGTCGCCGCGTTCCGCGTGCTGCCGGCGGCGCTCACCAACTGGTTCTACGATCGCGTGGCGCGCAACCGCTATCGCATCTGGGGCAAGCGCGACAGCTGCCGCTTGCCGAGCGCCGACGAGCGCGCGCGTTTCTTGGGGTGAACGAGGATTACGAGGCGGTGGGCGTGGCGGACTTGTCGGCCGACTGCGTGAGCACGACGATGCGATCCTTGCCGTCCACTTCGCAGTAGCCGGGGCCGATGGCGAGCGCGCCCGAGCCCGACTTACCGCGCCACGAGAGCGTGCCTTCCTTGAGCGCCGTCAGAAACGGCGTGTGGCCTGGAAGCACGCCGAACTCGCCGGCGAGGCCGGGCACGGTGACCTCGTCGACGTCGGCGTTGAGCGCCGTGCGCTGCGGCGTGAGGACCTCGAGCGTCACGATTACGCGGCCTCTTTGATGAGGCGCTCGCCCTTGGCGACGGCTTCCTCGATCGTGCCGACCATGTGGAACGCCGCCTCGGGCAGGCTGTCGTGCTTGCCGTCGAGGATCTCCTTGAAGCCGCGGATGGTGTCCTTGAGCTCGACGTACTTGCCGTCGGCGCCGGTGAACGCCTTGGCGACGTCGAACGGCTGCGACAGGAAGCGCTGGATGCGGCGCGCGCGCCCGACGAGCGCCTTGTCGTCTTCCGAGAGCTCGTCCATGCCGAGGATGGCGATGATGTCCTGGAGCTCCTTGTAGCGCTGGAGCACGCGCTGCACCGCGCGCGCGGTGTCGTAGTGATCCTGGCCGACGACCTGCGGCGAGAGGATGGTCGAGGTCGAGTCGAGCGGATCGACGGCGGGGTAGATGCCGATTTCCGTGAGCGCGCGCGAGAGCACCGTGGTGGCGTCGAGATGCGCGAACGCGGTCGCCGGCGCTGGGTCGGTCAAGTCGTCGGCGGGCACGTAGATCGCCTGCACCGAGGTGATCGAGCCTTTGGTCGTCGAGGTGATGCGCTCCTGCAGCTCGCCCATCTCGTCGGCGAGCGTCGGCTGGTACCCGACCGCGGAGGGCATGCGGCCGAGCAGCGTCGACACCT
>DASXOU010000272.1:0-13106 GCA_036494045.1 Polyangia bacterium
CAGGTCGGGCGCTCGAGCTCGAGGCTCATTTCTCACAAGTCCACATGCACTGACCGATTGTTACGCCCGCTGCTGGGCGGGTGTAAACGCAATCCGACCGTTGCAGCAAATCCGAAAGGGAATATTTCGCTCGTCGGTCGACGGACGTGGACAACGTGAGCCGAATTGGACGGCTCGCGGCTCTCTGCAAATGGGATGTTTTGTCGTGCCGCCAACGGCGAGAATTCGGGAACGTGGGGTGCTCGACGCCCTCGACGCGGCCATGAACGGGGCTAGATGTAGTTGATGCGCTGCTCTCCTGTGTTGCTCGTCGTCGTCGCCGCCGCGGCCGTGCAGGCCCGCGAGCTTCCCGCTCTCGATTCCCCGCAGACAGACGCCACGTCACCGCCGACGGCCGCGCCGCCAACGCCAACCGTCGGCGCGCCGTCGCCGCAGGCCGACGCGCCGCCGCCACCGACGGAATCACCGCCCCCGCCCGTCGCGGCGCCAACCGAAGTCGCGCCGCAGCCGGCCTTGACCAAGAAGGAGCAAGAAGCGCTTAGCCCAAAGCACACCGTGATCCCGCCCGGCCACCACGTTCCCGACCAACCGTTTCTTCGCGAGGAATCGGTCTACAAGCTAAACCTCGACATCGACATCGCCGTCGTCGTGCTCGGCGCCGCCATCTGGGGCGGCACCAACTTCATCGGCAATACCGCGCTGCCCTATTGCGGCACCGCGACGACGCCGGCGTGCGATCCGAACCAGGTGAATGCCTTCGATCGTCTCGCCATCGGGCACATTAGCCAGGGTGCGCGCACCGCCGCCGATATCATCAGCTTCGTCCCCATCATCTACGTTGGTCTCGACGTCTTCGACGTCGGCATCAAGAACTGGAAGACCTACTTCACCGATCTGTGGGTCGTCGTCGAGGCCATGGCTTGGAACGGCGCCATTCAAGACGTCGTGCGCCGCGCTGTGCGCCGCCCGCGTCCGTTTCTATATACGCCGGGGGCTTATCCCTCGGACCGTAATGCCAGCGAAGCGACGCTTTCGTATTTCTCGGGGCACACCTCGTTCGCCTTCACGCTCGCCACCGCGATGAGCTACACGTACACGCTGCGTCATCCGCATTCGAAGTGGAAGTACGTGGTATGGGCGTCGCTCATGGCAGTGGCGTCGATCGAGCCCTTCTTGCGCGTTTACTCCGGCGATCACTTCCCTACCGACGTCATCACCGGCGCCGTCGTCGGATCGGCAACTGGTCTCCTCTTTCCCGCGCTGCACCGCCGCGTGAAATCGGCGCCGAAGATCGTCACCGGCATGCGTCTGGTGCCGAGCAGCGGCCAAGGACAAACGGTGCTCTCGCTGGTCGGAAACTTCTGATTCACCCGCAGCGCACCCTCGATTGTCCGTTAGACTACCGCGCGTCGATGCGGCTCCAGTTACTCGTCGCGCTATTTTGTCGCGAAGCCGTCAGAGCGCTACTCAGGCACAAGCTCCGGAGCGCGCTGACCACGCTCGGCATCATGATCGGGATCGCGGCCGTCGTCCTCGTCGTAGCCGTCGGGCAGGCGGGCTCGACCCAAGTTCAATCAGAGCTGCAGAAGCTCGGCGACAACCTCGTCTGGGTCGAGGCTGGCTCGCGTAATATCGCCGGCGTTCGCAATGGCAGTCACGGCACGACTTCGCTGACGATCGAAGACGCCGAGGCGATTCGGCGCGATGTTCCGCTCATCAAGCGGCTCTCACCTCAGGTGGACGGCGGTGTCCACGTGATTGCGAACGGACGAAATTGGACGACGCGCTATCGCGGCGAGACGCCCGACTACCTCGCGATCAAGAAGTGGGACCTCACGCTCGGCTCCTCTTTTTCTGATGAGGACGTGCGCGACGCCGCGTCGAAGGTGCTCATCGGTCAGACGGTGCGCAAAGAGCTCTTCGGCGATGCGGATCCAATCGGTCAGATCATGCAGATCAACGGCGGTCTATTCGAGATTGTCGGAGTACTCGTTCCCAAGGGACAGAACGGCGACGGTCGCGATCAAGACGACTGGTTGCTCCTGCCCTATACGACGGCCGAAAAGAAGATCCGCGGAGGCGGGCTCACCTGGCTCGACGACATCTTGTGCAGCGCGGTGTCGCCGGAGGCCGTCAATCCGGCGATCGATCGCATCGTCGAGCTGCTGCGCGATCGCCACGGCATCCGCGCCGGCGACCCCGACGACTTCAACATCAGGCGGCCCGATGAGGTCCTGAAAGCCCAACTGGACGCGGCGAATGTACTGACGTTGCTTCTCGTCAGCATCGCGTCGATCTCTCTGCTCGTCGGCGGTATCGGCATCATGAACGTGATGTTGGCGTCGGTGGCGCAACGCACCCGGGAAATCGGCGTGCGACTCGCGATCGGCGCGCGGGCGAGCGCCGTCGAGCTGCAGTTCCTTGGCGAGGCGTTCTCCCTCGCTGTCATCGGCGGGATCATCGGCGTAGGAATGTCGTTCGCAGGACGTATCGTGTTCGAGTCGACGCTTGGATGGCCGATTGCGATCTCGCCGACCGCTGTCGTCGTCGCCATCGCCGCCTCCGCGGGTGTCGGCGCGTTCTTCGGATACTGGCCGGCGCGGCGCGCCTCGCGCCTCGACCCAATCGCGGCGCTGCGCCACGAGTAGCGCGAGATCCGTCTCCGAGACTTTCGTCCGCACACTGAGTGGGGGAGTCCACCCCGCGGCGATGCGCTACGTCATTTCAATGTTTGGGGAAATTCGGGACGCTGAAATATCCGAAAATGACGTACATGTAACCGAAAAGTGAATGAATAACGTCGACGTCGTGAAGGATGCGCTACGCGATCGACATGCACCGGTATGCGTAGCAAAGCCGTTCTATGCGTCTTCGTCCTCGTCGGATGCTCGCAAGTGCAGGATCGGGGAAGCGGCGATTCCGGGGCCGGAAATAACGGAACGGGCGGCAATGGCAGCGGCGCCAATGTCGATATGGCCATACCGATCTCAGGTGGCGGCGGTGGCGCCGGTGGATCGGGAGGGAGCGGTGGAAGCGGTGGCGGCGACTCGTGCGTGCATAGCGTTTGCACATCGGGTGTCGCCCTCAATTCGACGTGCAGCTCGTGCGCGACGCAGGTCTGCGCGTCGGACAGTTACTGCTGCTCGCAAAGCTGGAACTCGCGCTGCGTCAGCGAAGCAACCACGATCTGTGGCAGCAGCGCGTGCAGCGGCGGTGGTGGTACCGGAGGTGGCGGCGGCAGCGGCGGCGGTGGCACCGGCGGTGTCGGCGGCGGTGGCGGCAACAGCGGTGGCACCGGTGGCACCGGCGGGCTTCTGAAGTTCGCGGTGTTCGGCGATTGTCGGCCGCCGAATAACGACGATACCAGCGGCTATCCATCGACGATCGTCAGCGGAATATTCAAGCTCGCCCAATCGAACGGCGCACAGTTCGTCATCGGAACTGGCGACTACATGTTCGCTACGTCGGCGAGCGCGGTCACCGGCCAGGTCGCTCTATTCAAACAGGCGATGGCGGATTACACCGCCGGGCCGATCTATCTGGCAATGGGGAACCACGAGTGCACCGGCGCCACCGCTTCGAATTGTCCTAATCTGAACGAGACGCCGAATGTGCAGGCGTACATGCAAATGGTCCCATCGGGTATCACGACGCCGTATTACCGAATCGATATGAATACCCCGCTGGGAACGGCGAAATTCATATTCGTCGCAGCCAACGCGTGGAGCTCGACGCAGGAATCATGGTTGACGACGCAACTCGCGCAGGCGACGACCTACACGTTCATCATGCGGCACGAGCCAACGGAGTCATCGGGCGTGCCGACGGGCGTGACCGCGTCGGAGCCAATCGTGACCGCGCATCCTTACACGCTCGAGATCATGGGGCACACGCACGAATATAGTCACGTCGACACCCAACACGTTATTTCCGGGAACGCCGGCGCGCCGCTCGAGTCATCGGGCGACAGCTATGGTCTGCTCATCGTCGAGCAGCAAAGCAACGGCAATATCACCGTCAGCGAGATCGACGAAGCGACCGGCAATGTCAGCGACACGTGGTCGGTGAGTCCGACGGGTCAAAAAATGTAGGTGCTAGCGCGAGTCGCCACGTTCAAAACGCGGGCGCCACCGACGAAGCGCCCGGATTTGCGACGCTGGGATCTTCGGGCACCGGGCGCGCGCGATCACGCCACCACAACGCGAAGTTTACGGAGCTCCCGAGGAACGTGACCCCACCCAGACTAAAGCTGACGCCGGACGCGGCCTCCGACCCGTCTGGCCCTTTGTGCTCGCCGTGGTCGTTGTCGCGGGCGGTGAGCACGGCGCCCGTGGCGAGCGCAGCACATGCGACCACTGCAAGGCCGAGCGCGAGATCGCGGGTGACGTGTGGTCGTGGTCGGCTCGGCCGCGCCACGATCGGCCGCTGCGCGGGCAGTTGCGGGCCGGCCGGTGGTGATAGTGTCGTCGAAGCGGCGCGACTTTTCGTTGGGATCTCGAGGTCGCGAATCATCTCGGCGAGCGCGAGCGCGATGACGCGCGACCGAGAGCTCACCGAGACATCGCCGAGCGCCACAACCGTTGCCGAGTGGACGGCCGATCCCGCCTGCCCCACCTCGAGCGCAATGCTGTCATCGGATGGCGAGCACTGCAGCGTCACGCGCCATTGCCGTGCCGGCGTCGCGGCGCTCGCGGTCGTGCGCAGCTCGACGTCGAGAATGGAGGCAGCTTCCGTCACGACTCTTGGAGGACAGCCCGGGGCGACGAAGTCGAGCGCCTTCGCCGACGCCGTTGCGGCGCTCGCGACGATGCAGACCGCCGCGGCTAGTCTCACGGAGCCACCGCGCTCTCGATGCGACCGCGAAAACGTCCGCTTGGAAATCGCTCCCGATATTCGCGCGCCGTTGCCCGCGCCGCGCTCGAGTCGCCGGCCGCGGCCTGCGCCTCGACGAGGCGCGCGAAGGCGTCCTCGCGAAGGCTCGCCGGCAAACCCAACGCGAGCGACTCGGTGAAGGCGCGCGCGGCACGCGACGGAACGTGAAGGTCGTCGTTGAGAATGCGGCCTCGCATGAAAGCGGCGATGCCGGCGCGCCCATCGCCCTGAGCGACGCGACCGATTCGTTCGAGCAGTTGCAACGCGGTGTCGTGATCGCCGGCGGAGCGAGCAACGTCGGCGAGAGCGAAGAGCTCGTCGACGGTCTGCGGTACCATCGTGCCGATCGCATTGCCGCGCGACGCAGCCGGCGCTGAGTGTCGAACGGATGTTCGCGGGTGTTGAACCTTCGCGATCGCCCCTTCCGGCACGCGCGGTACGACGGCGGGCATGACGTCAGCCGCGTCCACCGACGAAGCGGCAAGCTCGTCCGGGAGCGAAAGCCGCTCCGTCGGTCCGAGGCGCGTCACGTGATTGGGAACGCCCGGACCACGCACCAAGACGGCGCCGCGCGAGACCTGTACGCTCAGCCGACCGTGATCTCGCTCGACCTCGAAGCGCGTGCCGACGACCTCGACGGTGGTCGCGCCGCATTCGACGATCCAGCGACGCGGGCCGCCCGGCTTGACTTCGAACGTCGCACGACCAGCACGCAGGCGCATGTCGAAACGCTGGCCGTTGTTCTCGAGCAAATCGAGCGACGTCGCCGGCGCCAGCGAGATGAAGGAACCGTCGTTGAAGGCGAGAGTTCGCGGAGAAGTCGTAGGATTTTCCAAATCCCCGATCGCTCGATGGCTGGAAAGGATCAAGGGTCCGCCGTCCGCGTGCTTGCGCGCGAGCAGCACGAACGCGACGGAGACGGCGACCGCGACCACGCACGCGCCCGCCAGCAACGACGTCGCGTTGGTGCTACGACGCGGCTCGATCTTGGCAACAACTCTCGCGCATCGACGCTCCAGCTCCTCGTCGTCGAGAACTTGCTCGCGAAGAACTTCACGCAACGGCGCGCGCAGCCTACTACTCATCGTCGACCTCGATGGCGATGTGTTGCGCGACTCGCGCCGACGCGGCCGACAGGCGACGCTTTGTCGTCGCCAACGAACAGCCGCACAAGCGCGCTACTTCGGCGAGCCGATAGCCCTCGACGTACCGCAACATCCACGCCATCCGTTGACTCGCGCGCAACTCTCCCAGCGCCTGGTCGAGTAGCGCGAGCTCGGCGCGGACGTCAGCCGAAGCTTTGGGATCCGCGATCTGGTCCAGCGTGCCGTCCCGCGGTGATGCCTCGAATCCAAGAGCCGCCAGCAGCCGGCGTCGTCGAAAGCGACGGTGCGCCTGGCTCACCGCGAGCTGGGTCAACCACTGCGAGAGCGCGCGCGGATCACGCAGCTGATGCAGGTCGCGCAGCGCATGGACGAAGGTTTCTTGCGCTGCATCTTCCGCGTCCGCATGGGAGCCGAGCAGCCGGACGAGCAGGGCAGTGATTCGACTCGCGTGTCGACGAAACAGCTCTGCCGACGCAGTCGCGTCGCCGGCGCGCGCTCGCTGAACCAAGATGGCGTCCGAGTCCGGACCGCCGACGGCGCCGCGGTGCCGAACGAGCATCAGCGCAGCCCTTCGCGGCGGTATAGCCATCGGAAAAAGGGGCCACGGCGTGAGCAAAACGGCTCACGTGAAGTGAGCGCGGGGCTCCGAATTGCGCTGGGGCCGTTCACTCTTGTGCATGACGCGAGGAACAATACGCCTTCACGCAATCGGAATGACTGGGGATACTTAGTCGGCTTCCCACAGGCGCCGATAGCGCTTCAGGCGCGCCTCGAAATCGAGCCGCGCGTAGTGCAGGCGGGACCAGACCGTTTCCTCCTTCGCTCCGACGACTTCAGCGATCTCGGAACAGGTCAGTCCGTGGAGCTCGCCAAGCACGTACACGGCGCGCTTCTTCGGCGGCATCTCCGCCAGAATCTCAGCCATGATTCCGGTAGCGTCGATCAGACTGGACGGGTCGACGGACTCGGCATGCACATCCCATCCCAGGCGCTCGTCGGCGCGGTACGTCGCGCGCAGCCGCGAACGCCGGCGATGTACGCGCACGACGTTGAACGTGATGCTGAAGAGCCACGTCGTCGGCTGCGCAAGGTCCGGCTCGAATTGCGAGATCTTATTCGCTACGACCTCGAATACCTCCTGCGCAATGTCCTCCGGATCGAGCCCAGGGCCCCCGAGGCGACGGGCGATGCGACGCACGAAGTCGAGGTGATCTCGATAGAGTGACGCCAGCGTCGGTGGGCCGCGAGCTTCGGAGGCCATGAGGGGCTACGTGATTTGCCGCGTATCGCGATGCCCTCAGAACATCGCTTCGGTCGAATGAGAGCGCGAGACGAGCACGACCCGATAGTTGTAATCGAGGTAGTGCGCCGGGCGTCCGCGCTCGCTCACTTTCACTCGCAGGAACTGTGGGGCGCGAATCAGGCGATAGGCGGCGCGCCATCCGCAGCCCGTAATCGTGCTCTCGGACGCGGCCGGCATTCCGACGCTGAAGAGGTTGCTCGCCTGCGCGTTGTCGACGACGGCGAAGCTCTCGAGTTCATCGAGGGGACAACCGAGGTCGTGAATGGCGCTGGCCCTGAGCGCGGCCGTGTAATACGCGGTCGTCGACTCGGGCCAGAAATATCCGGAGCGGTTCTCGAAGTCGAAGACGGTTCCGTCCGTTGCGGTGAACACGTCGTGCGCGGCGCGTTGCGCGAGACGTGGAGCGAGCAAAGTACAGACCACGGCGGCGGTGCACCAGAGTTTCCCCACTCTACGGAGGGCCGCGAGCAGCCCATTTCGGCTCATCAGTCGTCGCGTGTAGGCCTTCAGGAAATCTTCGTGCTGATTCTCTCGCAAACGCGAGGGCGCCAAATATCCATGACTGGATGCGCCGCCACGCACCAGCGTCATCCAGCCAGCGCGCGCGGTCCCTTGTCGACTGGAGCGATGCGCGCGATTGCGCTGCCCGGCGCGCCGACGAGCGGCGGCGTGATCCTCGACTACATCGCTTACGATCGCGCTCACCGACGCGTTTGGGTTCCTGCGGGAAACACCGGCAGTGTCGACGTCATCAATGTCGATTCCGGCGAGGTCACTCGAATCGATGGGTTCATGACGAGCGAAATGGAGCGACGGGGACACAAACGGATCGTCGGTCCAGGCTCGGCGACCGTCGGCGACGGAGTCGTCTTCGTCGGGAACCGTGGCGACTCTACGGTCTGCGCGATCGACGCGGCTTCGCTGCAAAGGGGCGCCTGCGCCAAGCTCGATTCCATGCCCGACGGGCTCGCCTACGTCGGGTCGACGAAGGAAGTATGGGTCACGACGCCTCGCGACAAGTCGGTGACGATCGTCGATGCATCGACGCCGAACGCGCCGTTCGTGAAAACGAAGATGACGTTCGATGGCGAGCCGGAGGGCTTCGTGGTCGACGACGATCGCGGTGTGTTCTACACGAACCTCGAGGACAAAGATCGCACACTGGCCATCGACATCAAGAGCCGGCACGTGGCGCAGACGTGGCTGCCCGCGTGCGGCGAGAATGGTCCGAAGGGATTGGCGCTCGATCGCGGCCGCAACTTTCTCATCGTCGCGTGCGCCGACCGCGTCAAGGTTCTCGACGCCGGTCACGACGGCAAGGAGCTCTCGTCGGTGGTCACGGGTGACGGCGTCGACAACATCGACTACCTCGAAGCGCGCCACGCGGTATATGCGGGCGCCGCGCGCGCCGGCAAGCTCACGGTCGCGATCGTCGACGCGGGCGGAAAGCTGACGTCCGAAGCAGTCATCGCGACCGCCACCGGTGCTCGCAATGCTGTGGTGACGGACGATGGGGTCCCGTATCTGACGGACGCGCCCGAAGGCAAGATCCTCGCGGTGACTCCGCCGCGACGCTAGCTCATCCGCGTCGGGGCCTTCTATGCAGAACAACGCACAAACTCAGCTGTGAGGTAATTCGCCGCAAGCATGCGGCATAAGGCCCTGGAGCGCCCGGTCCCAGCGGCGCATCGCGTGTGTGCAGCCTCGATATCGCGAAGTCGCATGCCCCTTTAGTGAGCCGCGCGAATCTCCCGCGCGATCTTCGACGGGCGCGAAGCTTGCTTGCGGTTCTTGACAACCCCGGTCTCCGACGGAGCACGTCCACTTTCCTAGCGGGAGGGTTTCTTGCGTAACGCACCTATCGAATCGACTTTGTCTCGCCGTTATTCCGTCGTTCTCGCGGTCACCGGGCTGGTGGCGGGATGCGGCGCTGCCGACATCAACCACGGGCAGGTGCCGTGCAGCCAGGTCAGCAGCACGAGTTGCGGCCAGCACTGCTCGACCAACTCGGACTGCGGCGCGGGATTGTATTGCGGCACAAAATCAACCTGCGTGGCTGATTGCACCCCGGGCAGCTCGTCGTGCGGAAGCGGAGAAACGTGCGACGGCAACGGGCAGTGCGTTCCGTCGGCAACCGGAATCGATGGCGGCACCTTCGTCTGTCCGCCAGGCCTGCAGTGCAACGTGGTCTGCTCGGGCGGGGGCATGACAACGACGATTTCGGGAAAGGTCTACGACCCGGCTGGCAAGAACCCTCTCTACAACGTCGCCGTCTACGTGCCGCAGAATCCGCTGACACCGCTGCCCAAGGGTGTGCCCACGGGCGCGGCCGCTTGCTCGTGCCTCGCGCTGTATCCGAGCGGCGCCGTTGTCAGCACCTCGACAGCGGAGGATGGCAGCTTCACGCTGACGAACGCACCGACGGGCTCGAGTGTCCCGCTCGTCATCCAGATCGGAAAATGGCGCCGCCAGGTGATGATCAACGTAACGCAGTGCCAGGACAACCCGCAGCCCGACAAGTCGCTCGAGTTTCTCGGTACCATCCCGTCGGGCGACACCGACGACAACATCCCCGACATTGCGGTTTCGACGGGAAGCGCCGACACGCTCGAGTGCCTGATGAAGCGCATCGGACTCTCCGACGCCGAGTACGTGGCCGGCGCCGCTACGACCGGTCACGTCCACGTCTTCTCGGGAGGCTCGAGCGGCGGCGGTGGCGGTGGCATGGGCGGCGGTGTTGGCCGGCCTGAAAGTCCGGCCATGGCGGGCGCGCCACCAAGCTACACGAGCTTGTGGATGACGCAGGACCAGCTCATGCCGTTCGACATCGTGCTGCTCTCGTGCGAGGGCGGCGAGACATACAACGCGAATCCGGCTGCGCTCGAAGCGTACTTGAACGTCGGCGGGCGAGCGTTCGCGTCGCACTTCCACTATGCGTGGTTCTCGGGGCCGCTGAGCTCGGGCCAGAGCTATTCGGCCCCGATGGATTGGGGATCGAACCTGGCGACGTGGACGGCGGCCAGCGGAATGAGCAATGGGCCCATTGGCGGCATCATCCAGACGACGCTGAACGGAACGACCATGCCGTTTCCCAAGGGTGTCTCGCTGCAGAAGTGGCTGACGAACGTGAACGCACTGGGGAAGAACAGCGTTCCGGCCACCGAGCTGTCGATCTATCAGCCGCGCTACAACGCGGCCGTTCCCGCGACGAATATGATCTCGCAACCGTGGATCGCGTCGGACTCGTCGGGCATGTCGGGCGCGACGATGTACCTGTCATTCGATACGCCAGTCAACCCGCCGCTCAGCGACGGTGGGCCGCAATATTGCGGTCGCGCGGTGTTCAGCGATCTCCATGTCGCCGGCGATCCGACGACGACGGATAGCTCGCCGCCGCCTACCGGCTGTGCCGCTGCCGACCTTTCGCCGCAAGAAAAGGCGCTCGAGTTCATGCTCTTCGATCTCTCCTCGTGCGTCATTCCCGACACGGTGCCGCCGGGACCGGGAGTCCCGATCGGAAAACCGACCGGCTTATCGTCGACGCCCATCTCTTCGAACTGATCGTTGGACGACAGCCGGCGACTGCCAGCAGCGTACAGACCGCCGCGCGGCCGAAAACGTGGCGCAGCGGACCTTCTTCGCCGACCCCGACGTCCGTCTCAACGCCGTCATCAACTCGGTCATGAACCACAAGGTATCGAGCATCTGCGGCGACGATCTGAACCAGCCGCCCGACTTCACCAACGCATGCAGCAGCTCGGGCAGCTCATCTCGTCGCAGATCGGCCCCGGCTGCTTGAAGTCGCCGGTCGCCAGCCGTGCGGACGGCACGCCCGACTGCGAGGTCGAAGACGTGACCGCGAACCCCGACGGCACGACGTCGATCGCCGAGATCAACGTCGTGTGCCGAGAACAACAACACGCCGCCCTGCTGGCAGCTCAACGATCTGTTGAGCCAGTACCACCGCGCGCGTCTCTTGCGCGACCATCGCGAGCTCTATGTAAGAAGCGCCTGATACCCAGTAGAAGCTGAGTTGCGTTTGACGCCGCATCACGGCGGCATGGCGTCGGAGAATCTAGACGCCGCCGGCGGGCTCGCGTCGGACCTGCGTGGGCAGGCGTAGCTGCGCCGAGAGGTTGCCCAGATCGAACGGCTGTCTCGAGGTCGCCTTGACCGTGCCGTCGGCGGTGGCCAGGTTCCAGAACCTGCAAACGCCGCACTGAAACTGCCAATTGCCGTCGCGGGTCTTTGCCTCGGCCGAAATCAGCGTCTCGATGAAGCCGGTGCATTTCTTCGTGACGCAACGAATTCGGCGGCTCTTTTCGTCCATTCGACGATCAGCGTAGCAGGTCGAATCGGGTCGCGCCGGCCATTCGATGAGCTGTTTGAGCCGCGACGTGCCGGCAGGAGTCTGCTCGCGTCATAACGTGTTGCCCGATGCCGGGCTCCGCAGGCCCCGCAGAAGCTTGATGGCTTGAAAATCGGAATCATCGGCTTGGGCGCACTGGATCGTTGATCGGGAAGTGCCGGTCGCCAAATTCATCTTCTCTCCTGCGGTCGCGGCGAGAAGTGATCACGCCGCTGTCATCCGCGCGCTGGAGTCTTCGATTCGACGGGGAATCGATCTCGCGGAAAATTGGGCGTTCGCCTGCAAGTCTCATCATTGGATCGAGAAGAATTGCGTGAAATGGGCGCGGCCTTGGTTGGAGTGCCGATAGCTACGACGAAGCCAGTGAGAGAACCCAAGATTCGATAGGCGAGTTCGATCGACGTCTCGCGAAACTCCGCCGCCAGGGGATTCGCCATCGCCGCTGGCGCTCGCCCCCATTCTCGGGACGCAGTATTCAGCCGCCCACGATCCTGTCGTCGGTGGACGTGCGCCCCCCAGCTCTTGATCGTGGACCTGAACATGCCGGTCATGGACGGCTGGGAGCTCATGGGATATCTGCGCAAGCATCCCGGAGCTTTCGCTGATCCCGGTCGGCGTTCAGTCCGGCGACGGAGACGCGAACGCTGCCCGATGGTATTGCGTTCGTGCTCAGCAAACCCGTCGACGTCGACGCGCTACGCCGTCGTTCGGCGCCACTGCGGCTAAGACTTCAGAGCCTTCGCGCTTCGCTCCGACACCGTCCGCGCCGCGGGATGTGAACAGCCCGTGAAGAATTGAATGATCTTGGAGTTCCCAGGATTCAGTGGAGACTGTCATCGCGGTCTTTGAGCCTCTTCAAATTGCTCCGGGCTCACGCCACCCAAATGACTGTGGCGACGGGTCGGCTTCGCGCTCTCGCACGAACTCGACGGTGTCGTCGATGAACGCCTGCAAGTGATGCGCGCTGAGGATCGTGAAGCCGGAATCGTGGTTGCTGAACCGGATTCCGAGCGCATCCGCGCGCGCGGCAATCAACATCCGGACGTCGTGCTGGACGCGCTCGTGCATGCGAAAGGCGCCGATCGTTTCGCCGGCGCTATCTTCGACGGTCCACATTCCGAACGACGGATCGCCGGGCATCCAGTCCAGTTGATCCGGCTCGATGGCTCGACCGTCGCTGCGGGCAACGAGCGCCTCGACGACCCCCTGCGCGATGCCGGCGTCGTCGAGTTGGCGCCGCCAGTTCTCGTACAGCAGACGCTCGAAGATGCCGGGGCCCGACCGCTTGATTCGCCCGACGACGAAGATGGGCGGCCACCGATCCGACGTGGCGTTGCCGTCGAGAAAATACTTCCGCAGGTATTTCGGACGCTATTCGGAGCGCATTCGGAGTCGAATTGGGAGACAGAATGGTGGCTGATCGCCGAATCGGCGTCGTCGTTCACTGCGTGCAGGC
>DASXOU010000273.1:0-11153 GCA_036494045.1 Polyangia bacterium
AGGTGGCGCACTTCGGCCTCGAGCATCATCAGTCGAGCGACAACCGCAGCCGTGAGCGCGCGCTCATCGAGTCGGCGCAGCGCAACCTCATGTCGGGCCTGTTGCCGCACGAGTTCGTGCACTCGTGGAACGGCAAGTTCCGCCGTCCGCTCGGGCTCGCCACCGACGGGTTCGACAAGCCCATGCGCGGCGACCTCCTGTGGATTTACGAAGGGCTGACGTCGTATTGGGGCTGGGTCCTGTCGATGCGCGCCGGGCTGTGCCCGGCCGATTGGTGGCGCGACGACCTCGCGTTCACCGCCGCCTTCATGGACACGCGCGCGGGCCGCGCCTGGCGCCCGCTCGAGGACACCGCCGTCGCGGCGCAAGCGTTCAACCGCGCCGCGCACGACTGGCAATCGTGGCGCCGCTCGACCGACTACTACCCCGAAGGCGTGCTCTTGTGGCTCGAGGCCGACGTCCTCATCCGCCAGCGCTCGGGCGGCGCCAAGTCGCTCGACGATTTCGCGCGCGCGTTTTACGGCGGGCCCAATCACGGGCCCGAGGTCAAGCCCTACACGCTCGACGACGTCATCGCCACGCTCGACGGCATCGTGGCCAACGATTGGCGCGCGTTTTTCCGCGCGCATCTCGACCAGGTGCAACCACGCGCGCCGCTCGGCGGCATCGTCGGCGGCGGCTGGCAGCTCGGCTACGACGCCAAGCCCAATGAGCACATGCACGCGCTCGGAACGGTCGACAAGGTCGAGAACTGGAGCTTCTCGCTCGGGTTCGAGATGAAGGAGGACGGCGTCGTCGGCGACGTCATCCCCGGCTCGCCGGCGGCCAAGGCCGGGCTCGGGCCGGCGATGCGCGTCGTCGGCGTCGACGGGCGCAAGCTCGGGCACGAGTCTGTCACCGATGCGCTCAAGCTCGATCGCGGCAAGATCGAGCTCTTGGTCATGAACAGCGACTTCTACAAGATCATCACGATCGCCTATCGCGGCAGCGACAAGAACCCACACCTCGTGCGCGACGCGGCCAAGAAGGATCTATTGGAAGCGATCGGTCGGCCGCTTCAGACTTCGATCTCGCCGACGAGATAGGCCGAGACGTAGCCGGCGAGCGTGACGTGGTCCTTGGCGTTCGTGCACCACAGCTCGCCGCCGCGCGGCGAGAGCTGCTTGGCGTAGAGCGAGGTGCGGCCGAGCGCCTTGGACCAATAGGGCACGAGCATGCAGTGGGTCGAGCCGGTCACCGGATCTTCGTCGACGCCGGCGCCGGGGGCGAAGAAGCGCGAGACGAAGTCGCACTCGCGCTCGGCGCCGGGCGCGGTGACGCAGACGCCGTAGCGATCGAGCGTGCGCATGAGCGCGAAGTCGGGGCGCAGCGCGGCGACATCGGTGGCCGAGTCGTAAATGCAGAGATATTTCGAGCCGTGCGCGAGCACTTCGACCGGCGGCTTGCCGAGGATCTGCGCCAGCGACGGCGGCGACGCCACCGGCTCGGGCATCCAGCGCGGCAGCTGCATCGAGAGGCGATCGCCGTCGCGCGCGACCGAGAGCTCGCCCGACTTCGACGAGAAGCGCACGACCTCGCGCCGCGGTTGCAGGTGCGTGAGCACGACGTAGGCCGAGCCGAGCGTGGCGTGGCCGCAGAGCTCGACCTCTTGCGCCGGCGTGAACCAACGGATCTCCCATTCGCCGGCGTTCGGCACGATGAACGCGGTCTCGGAGAGGTTGTTCTCGGCGGCGATGCGCTGCATGGTCGCGTCGTAGATCCACGATTCGAGCGGCACGACGGCGGCGGGATTGCCGCCGAACACCTGCTTCGAGAACGCGTCCACTTGATACAGCGTCAGCTTCAACATGGCGCGAGCTCCTTCTCCATGCAGACGACGGGGATGATCTTCTCGACGACGAACGGGCCGCGATCGACGTAGCCGAGGCGGCGGTAGAAGTCGAGGATGCCATGGTTGTCGCGGAAGGCGTCGAAGCGAACGGCGCGGCAGCCGGCGGCGCGGGCGCGCGCTTCGACGTCGTCCATGCAGATGCGGCCGAGGCCGCCGCGCCAGCGCGCGGGGATGACGGCGAGTCGATTGAGGTAGAGCGCGGGCACGTCGGGCGCGAAGATCGCGGGCGGATAGGGATGCGGCATCGTCGTCGTGATCGTGTAGGTCGCGATCGGCGCACCGCCATCGGTGACGATGTAAATCTGCCGCGACGTGGCTTCGGCGCGCATGCGCTCCAGCGGATACGGCGGATCCCAATTGTGGTAGCCGGCGGCGGCGAGCGCGCGGCCGCAGTCGGCGAGGATGGCGTGGGCGATGTCGACTTCGGCGGCGGCGATGCGACGCGTCTCCACGTCAGATCTCGAGGCCGACGGCGCGCATGAGCGCGATCGCGTTGGAGTGCTGCACGACGCCGTCGCGCATACGGTAGTCGAACTCGAGCTTGCCCTCGACCATGCGATCTTCGAAGTGCACGTTGCGGGCGCGCGGGCCGAGCGCGTCGGCGACCTCGGCGAGCGCGAGATCGTGGGTGGTGACGAGGCCGACGGCGCCGTGGTCGATGAGGCCGCGGACCACGGCTTCGGCGCCGATGCGGCGATCGTGCGAGTTGGTGCCGGCCAGGATCTCGTCGAGCAGAAAGAGCAGCGGCGGTTTCCCGCGCGAGAGATCGACGAGCTGCTTGAGGCGCGTGATCTCGGCGTAGAAGCGCGAGGCGCCTTCGGCGAGCGAATCTTGGATGCGCAAGGTGGCGCCGACCTGCAGCGGCGACACGATCATCTTGGTGGCGCGCACGGGCGCGCCGGCGAGCGCGAGCACGACGTTGATGCCGACGGTGCGCAGCATCGTCGACTTGCCCGACATGTTGGAGCCCGAGACGACGTAGAGGCGGAGCGCGCCGCCGAGCGCGAGATCGTTGCGCACGCACTTTTTGCGCGTGATGAGCGGATGGCCGAGCCCTTGGGCGTCGAGGCGCGGCTCGCCGTCGACGATCTCGGGGAACGGCTCGTCGGGGCGCTCGTAAGCGTAGCCGGCGAGCGCGCACAACGCCTCGAGCTCGCCGATGACGTCGATCCAGCGCGCGATGTCGGCGCCCGAGCGCGCGCGCCAGCGCTCGATGGCGTAGGCGAAGTGCACCGGCCACAGGATGTACCAGCCGAAGGGCGCGAAGAATTGATTGCGCTGCGCGTTGGCCCAGTCGACGATGCGCGCCAGCCCGGCGATCTGCCGCGAAGCGGGTACGTCGGTGTGGCGCAGGCGATCGACGAGCGCCGACAAGCGCGCGCTTTGGAACTTCTCGCCTTCGAAGAGGCGCGTGACCAGCGCGAGCACGGCGAGATCGCGGCCCGGGCGATCGACGCCGGCGTGCACGGCGCCGACGCGGCCGCGATAGAGCCGCATGATGACGGCGACGAGGCCGAGCGCCTCGCCCGCGGGCCAGGCGCTCCAGCGGCCCGCCATCCAGCCGCCGAGCGCGACCACGCCGCCGAGCGAGACGACGCCGACGAGGACCCACAAGACGCTGGGCACGAGCAGCGGCGCGGCGGCGCCCCACTTCGACAGGCCCGCGGGATCGACCTCGGCGCGCACGTCGTCGCCGGCGAGGGCGAGCGACTCGCGCAGCTCGAGGCGCGTGCGCAATTCCTTGACCGCTTCCTGGCGCGCGCGCGCGTCGCCGGCGTCGGCGGGGACGAGCAGCATGCGCGCCAGCGCCTCCTCGCCCGAGCGCGTGCGCGCGGTGCAGAGGAGCTCGAAGAGGGAGCCCTTGCCGAAGAGATCGAGATCGCGCGCGTAGGGATGCGCGTCGTCGTAGAAACGGGCGCCGCCTTCGCCGTGGCCGACCCAGCGCTCCTCGATGCGTGCCAGGCCGCGCTCCCAGAAGTCGACGGCGCGCAGCGCGCGCCGGCGCGCGCGATCGGCGCGATCGTGGATGACGACGAGCGCGACGAAGAGCGCGAGCGGCACGACGATGGCGACGCCGGGCGCGCGATGCGTGGCCGCGGCCCAGATGGCGGCGACAGCGAGCGCGAACGCGGCCACCCGCGCGTACGACAGGATCGACGAGCGCCGTTCGGCGGCGGCGACGGCGGCCGCGCGCGCGTCGCGACGTCGACGGTATTCGGCGGTGGGCTCGCTCGGGTCCACGGCTCGTTCATACCACGTGCGTGCTACATTGCCGCGCATGCAGCCGCTGCGGATCGCCAACTGCTCGGGCTTCTGGGGCGACCGCGCGTCGGGCGCCGCCGAGATGGTGCGCGGCGGGCCGATCGACGTCCTCACCGGCGACTATCTCGCCGAGCTGACCATGGCGATCCTGGCCAAGCAGCGCGCGGCGGGGCGCGGCGGCTTCGTCGGCACGTTCCTGACGCAGCTCGAGGAGGTGCTCGCCGAGTGCCTGACGCGCGGGATCAAGATCGTGTCGAACGCGGGCGGGCTCGATCCGCGCGGGCTCGGCGCGGCCATCGGCGCGCTCGCGCAAAAGCTCGGCGTACGCGCGCGTGTCGCCGTCGTCGACGGAGATGACCTCGTGCCGCGGCTCGGCGAATTGCGCGCCGCCGGCGAGCGGTTCCTGCATCTCGATCGCGGCGTCGGCTACGACTTCGGCACCGGCGATCCGCTGACGGCGAACGCGTATCTCGGCGGCTGGGGCATCGCCGAGGCGCTCGGCCGCGGCGCCGACGTCGTGGTCACCGGACGCGTCAGCGACGCGGCGCTCGTCGTCGGGCCGGCGGCGTGGAAGTTCGGATGGGCGCGCGACGATTGGGATCGGCTGGCCGGCGCCGTCGCCGCCGGCCACATCATCGAATGCAGCGCGCAGGCCACGGGCGGCAACTACAGCTTCTTCGAGGAGGTCGACTGGTCCAAGCCGCTCGGCTTTCCGATCGCGGAGATGCACGCCGACGGCTCGTTCGTGATCACGAAACATCCCGGCACCGGCGGGCGCGTCAACGTCGGCACCGTGACGGCGCAGCTGCTCTACGAGATCGACGGCGCGCGCTACTTCAACCCCGACGTGGTGGCGCGCTTCGACACCATCACGCTCGTCGACGAAGAAGGAGATCGCGTGCGCGGCTCGGGCACGCGCGGCGAGCCGCCGCCGCCGACGCTGAAGGTGGCGATGAACCTGGCCGGCGGCTGGCGCAACGCGATGACGGTGCGCCTGTGCGGGCTCGATCTCGACGACAAGGCGAACCTCGTCGAGCAATTGGTAGCCGACGTCTCGGGCGGGCGCGAACGCTTCACCGAGTGGCACGTGGCGCTGCGCCGTGGCGCCGCGGAAAAAGATCCGCGCGACAACGAAGCAGCGACGGCGTACTTGACGGTCACGGTGAAGTCGCCGGACAAGGCGCTCGTGGGCAAGGCGTGGTCCTCGCGCATCGTCGGGCTGTCGCTGTCGAGCGTGCCGGGACATTCGATCGCGCATCCGCCCGCGGACGCGACCCCGTTTCTCGTCTACTGGCCGGCGCTGGTCGACGCGGCGCGCGTGCCGGCGACGCTGCACTTCGAAGGCGAAGCGATCGCGATCGCGCCGTCGCCGACGATGCCCAGTGCCGACCGCGCGCCCATCGCCGATGCCGCCCCGCCGCCGCCGTCGTCGGGGCCGACCGCGCGCGTGCCGCTCGGCCGCGTCTTCGGCACGCGCTCGGGCGACAAGGGCGGCAACGCCAACCTCGGCATCTGGGCGCGCGCGGGCCGTGGCGCCGACGCGGCTTACGCGTGGCTCGCGCACGAGCTCACCGTCGACCAATTGCGCGCGCTCTTCCCCGATCTCGCGCCCTACGCGGTCGACCGCGCGATGTTGCCAAATCTTCACGCAGTCAACTTCACGATCCGTGGCATCCTCGGCGACGGCGTGGCCGCATCGACGCGCTCCGATCCGCAAGCCAAGACCCTCGGGGAATATGTGCGCGCGCGGATCGTAGAGCTGCCGGTGGAAACCGCGAAGGAATCGACGACGGAGCCGCGCCGATGATGTCGGCGCCCAAGCCGCGCGCGGTGCGCCCGACCATCGTCGCCGTCGAGATGGGCTACGGCCACCTGCGGCCGGCGCACGCGCTCGCCGAGCTCATCGGCGGCGAGGTGCTCAAGGCCGACGAGCCGCCGCTGGCGGGCGCCAACGAGCAGCGCACCTGGGCGCGCACGCGCTTTCACTACGAGACGCTGACGCGGCTGTCGCAGCTGCCGCTCATCGGCGGCGCGCTCTCGCCGCTGCTCGGTGTCTTGACGTCGATCCCGCCGCTCTATCCGGCGCGCGATCTGTCGAATCCCACGTGGCCGGTGCACCTCGTCGAGCGCATGGCCTCGAGCGGCATCGGCCGCGGGCTCGTCGAGCATCTGCGCCGCACCGGCACGCCGCTTTTGACGACGTTCTTCGTGCCCGCGCTCATCGCCGATCGCGCCGCCGATCTTCCCGAGTCGGCGAGCATCTGCTGCGTCGTCACCGACTCCGACATCAACCGCGTGTGGGCACCGATGCATCCACGCACGACGCGCATCCAGTACTTCGCGCCGTCGACGCGCGTGGTGCGCCGCCTCATCGCCTACGGCGTGCCCAAGGAGCGCATCACGCTCACCGGCTTTCCGCTGCCGCACGAGCTCCTCGGCGGCCCGGCGCTGCCGATCGCCAAAGCCAACCTTCTGCGTCGCCTGGCGCGCCTCGACGGCGACGGCATCTTCCGCCGCCACTTCGGCGACGAGGTCGAGCGCACCGTCGGCCCGCTGCCGGCGGCGGACGGTCCGCCGCGGGTCGCGTTCGCCGTCGGTGGCGCCGGCGCGCAAGCCGAGCTGGCCGATCGCTTCCTGCCGAGCCTGGCGCCGGTGCTGCGCGCGGGCCGCTTGCAATTGACGCTCATCGCCGGCGTGCGCCGCGAAGTCGCCGATCGCTTTCGCCGCGCCATCGATCACGCCGGCCTCGGCTCGCTGGTCGGCAACGGCGTCGAGATCCTGCACGCGCCCGATCTGCCCGCCTACTTCCGCGCCTTCAACCACGCCCTCGCCGACGTCGACGCCTTGTGGACCAAGCCGAGCGAGCTCGCGTTCTTCGCCGCGCTCGGCCTCGGCATCGTCTTCTCGCCCGCCGTCGGCGAGCACGAGTGGCGCAACGCGCGCTGGGCGATGGAGCACGGCGCCGCGCTTCGCCAGCATCAACCCGAAGGCGCCGCCCATTGGCTCGCCGATTGGCTCGCGGACGGCACCCTCGCGCAGGCCGCGTGGAGCGGATTCCGCTCGCTGCCCAAGCAAGGGCTCTACGAGATCGCGGCGACTTTCAGCAGTACTTCTTGACCGCCTCGAGGAGCTGGTCGAACCTGACCGGCTTCTTGATGCACTTGACCGGCCCGCCCGGCAGTGGCGTCGGCGTCGCCGACACCACCACGACGTGAAGACCGTCACCGTCGAGCTTGCCGTCGCGCTTCAGGTGCTCGAGGAGCTCCCAGCCGTTCATCACCGGCATCATGAGATCGAGCAGCATCACGCACGGCTCGTCCATGTGCGCGAGCTCTTCTTCGGCTTCCGCGCCGTTGGCCGCGGTCACCACGTCGAACCCTTCGCCTTCGAGCGCGAGCTGCACGCACTCGCGAATGTCGGCATCGTCCTCGACGACCATCACGGGATGGCCGTGCGGGCACCCTCTTTTCGGCTCCGTCGGCAGCACACCCAAACACTGTTCAAGAAAGGAGCCAACAATTACGGCGCCCGCCCGACGGCGCGTCGCTCGAGCCACGAGCGAGCGCCGTGCGGCTCAGCGGCGGCCGGTGTGCAAATCAGGCCGCGACCGGTGCCCAGGCTTCGCCGTTCCACTCCCAGACCGCTTCGGGATCCTGGCCGGAGTCGAATTCCAGGGTCAGCTCCTCGCTTACGTCCTCGGCGTCATCGCCCGGGATAAACCAGTTCTCATCGAACATGCGATCACCTCGCCGTCGAAAGAACGAGCAGCGCGCGTGCCAGTGGAAGCGGATTTCTCGCGTGCGTTTGCTTCGTGCTACTTCGTCGACGCAGTGCGCGTCTCGCCGGGCAAGAGGAAGCCGTACTTCTTCATGATGCGCCGACCGTCGGGCGAGTTGACGAACGCGGTGAACGCGCGCGCGCGGGCGATGCGGCCTGGGTCCTTGGCGCACACGACCATCGCCTGATCGATGGGCGCGTGCAGCGCCTCGTCGACGAGCAGATACGATCCGTCGCCGACCACCGCGAGCGAGAGCGCGACCAGCGCGGCCTCGACGTTGCCCGACTGCGCGAACTGCAGCGTCTGTTGGATGTTCTCGCCGAACACCAGCTTCGGCTGCACCGCGGCCCACGCGCCCGACTTCTCGAGCGCCTGCTCGGCCGCTTTGCCGTAGGGCGCGTGCGCGGGGTTGGCGATGGCGACCTTGACGAAGCGTTTGTCGGCGAGCTCGGCGATCGACTTCGGCGGGGCCACCGTCGAGTCCTTGCGCCACCAGACGACGATGCGCCCGCGGGCGTAGAGCGCCCTGGAATCGCCGAGGCACGCGCCTTTGCCGACGGCCTCGTCGGCGAACGAGACGTTGGCCGCGGCGAAGACGTCGAAGGGCGCGCCTTGGACGATCTGTTTCTCGAGCAGGCCCGTCGAGCCGAAGCTGAAGACGACCTCCTCGCCGCTACGCTTGTGGAAGGCGGCGCCGACGTCCTTGAAGGCGACCGCGAGATCGGCGGCGGCGGCGACCTTGAGCGACGAAGGCGGCTGCGACGAGTCGGCGCCGGCGCGCGCTGACAGCGCGAGCGCGGCGGCGATGCACACGATCGCGGCGAGCGAACGAGTCCTCATGCGCGCAGCATAGTATGATTCCTGCGTGCGTCTCTACCCGCTCGTGGCCGTCGCGCTCCTCTGCTCGACGTGCGCGCGCGCGCCGCTGCCTGCGACGAAGACGATCACGGCGCCGACGGCGGCGATGCCCGCGCTCGTCGCCAGCAACATCCTGCGCGGCGACTACGCCGGCTCCAAAGCGTGCCAGGGCTGCCACCCCGACGAGTACGACAAGTTCATGACCGCGCCCATGCACAACATGACGCGGCTGCCGTCGGCGGGCGTGCCGGCGGCGCCGTTCGACAGCGTCTTCCGCTTCAAGGACGACGAGGTCCGCTTCGCCACGCGCGGCGACGATCGGCTGATGACCATCGTGTCGGCCACGCAGCCGACGCGCACGTTTCGCGTCACGCGCGTGATCGGCGGCCACTATCGCGAGGACTTCGCCGGCGTCGAAGAGAACGCGCGCGACACCACCACCGAGCGCATCCTGCCGGCGACCTGGTACTTCGGCACGCGCGCGTGGCGCTACAAGGGCTACTCGGTGATGGGCCCCGAGCGGCCGGGCCTGCGTCCGGGCGGCGTCTGGAACCGCACCTGCATCTTCTGCCACAACACGATCCCCTATTTCGACGACATCCTCGGCGCGCTCAGCGATCCCAAGCTCGGGCCCTATCAGGGCGAGCTCGTCGATCCGCTCTTGCCGGCGGCGCGGCGCGCGCGCTTCGACGTCACCGACCCTGCGGCCCTACATCGCGCCGTCGCCGACGAGCTCCACGTCCTCGGCGCGCGCACGCCGACGAACGAGCCGGGCGATCTTCTGCGCGCGACCCGCGCAAAGTTCGACGGCACGAAGCTCCTCGAAGTCGGCATCGGCTGCGAGTCGTGTCACGGCGGCAGCCTCGAGCACGTCAAGCACAACGCGACCAAGCCGTCTTACGAGCCGCGAGCGACGTTCTTGCACGTGACGACGCCCGTCGCCGCCGGCGGCAACGCACGCGCCGTCGCCATCAACCGCGTGTGCGCGCGCTGCCATCAGGTGCTGTTCACGCGCTACGCCTGGACCTGGGAGGCCCGGGCGCGCAGCGACGCGCCGCCCGGCGGCAGCAACATCAACAGCGGCGAGGCGCGCGACTTTCTCCTCGGCGGCTGCGCCTCGGCGATGACCTGCACCGACTGCCACGATCCGCACGCGCACGATCGGCCGCGCACGGCCGAGCTCGAGGCGCGCGCCGACGGCGTCTGTATACGTTGTCATACAAAATATGCGGATGTCATCGCCCAACGCGCACACACGCATCACGATCCCGCCGGCGCGGGCGGGCGCTGCCTCGCCTGCCACATGCCGAAGAAGAACATGTCGCTCGACAACGGCCTCGGCCGCTATCACCGCATCGGCTCGCCGACGGAGACGGCCAAGGTCGAGGGCGATCGCCCGCTCGAGTGCGCGCTGTGCCACGGTGACAAGTCGGTCGAGACCCTGGTGGCGACGATGGAGTCGTGGTGGCAAAAGTCGTACGACCGCGCGCGGCTGCGCGGGCTCTACGGGCCCGATCTGACGCGCGCCGATCCGCTCGTCGAGACCCTGGCGCGCGGCAAGCCGCACGAGCAGGCGGTGGCGCTGGCGCTGGTCGGCGCGCGCGGCGACAAGTCGGTGGCGCCGCTCGTCGCCGCGCAGCTCACGCATCCGATTCCGATCCTGCGCTACTACGCGCGCGCGGCGCTCGAGCAGTTGCTCGGCGCGCCGGCGCCGCTCGACGTGCACGCCAACAACGAGGAGATCGTGAAGTCCGCGGCCGCGTGGCTCGGGCGCAATGGCTACAAACCGCTGGCCGCCACGACTCGCCCAGCGTCGTCGACGGAAGAAGATACCGATCCGTAGTGTTGTGCATCCAAGAGGATGACGATGAAGTTCACGGCGGCGCGGACCAGCATGTTCGGCGCGTTCGCGATCGGGATCGCGGTCGTATGCACGCTCGAAACGCCGATCCTGCACGTTCTGGTGCATCGCGCGCCCCTTTGGGCGCACGCGCTCATCATCGTCGCCAACGTCGCGACCATCGTGTGGATCCTCGGACAGCGGAAGAAGATGCGCGACGCCGCCGTCACCCTCGACGACGATGCGCTGTCGATCGCCCTGCCCGGCCGCTGGGGCGGCGCGATTCCGCTGGCGCTCGTCGCCGCGGCGCGCCGGATCGCGCCGGCGCCGGGCTCGTCGAAGCCGCGCGGCAGCCTGCGCATCACGCCGCTGGAAGCGCCCAACGTCGAGCTCACGTTGCGCGCACCCGCGACCTTGCGCGGCAGCTACGGCATCGCGCGCTCGGCCGCGCGCATTCAGCTTTTCGTCGACGAGCCCGACGCGTTTCTCGCGGCGCTGACGGCCCGCCTCGCCACGCGTCTCGC
>DASXOU010000274.1:0-4105 GCA_036494045.1 Polyangia bacterium
CGAGAAGCCGATCGAACAACGGACCGTGAGGAAACGCTCTTGAAGATGGTCGCCGTCACCACGCTGCGCGAAGCCGCCGGAGCCGAGGTCGCACGCGAGATGCTCGCCGAGCACGGCATCACCGCCGAGATCAAGCGACTCGGCTACAACCCATACTTCGGCGCGCCGACGGCCGCCGAGTTCGAGGTGCGCGTGCCCGCCGAGTCGCTGGCCGCCGCGCAGGCGCTCTTCGACGGCATGGCCGAGGAGCTCGAGCGGGCCGCGATCGCCGAAGCGGGCGTGCCGCCCGACGAAGACGACGCGCGCGGCGGCGACGATCTGCCACCGCCGGAGCTGCGCCCGCGCAAGCTGTCGTGGGCGATCGCGCTCGGCCTCGTCGGGCCGATTCCCGGCTGCGGCATCCTCTACGCCCGCGCGTTCGCGCTCGGCTGGACCATGGTCGGCCTGTCGCTGGCGATGTTCGCGGCCACGGTCGCGCTCAATACCGATTTTGTCGGCGTCCTCATCGCGCTCAAGGCGGCCGACGTGATCGTCGCGCCGTTCTGCGCCGCGCGGTTCAATCGCAAGCTCGGGGAGCATCATGCCGCTCGAACGTGAACAGATGGCGCGCCGCGTGGCCAAGGAGCTGCGCGACGGTTACTACGTGAACCTCGGCATCGGCATGCCGACCCTGGTCGCCAACTACATCCCCCACGGCATGGACGTCGTCCTGCAGTCGGAGAACGGCCTCCTCGGCATCGGCCCGTTTCCCTTCGAAGGCGACGAAGATCCCGATCTCATCAACGCCGGCAAGCAGACCGTCACCGAGATCAAAGGCTCGTCCTATTTCTCGTCGGCGGAGTCGTTCGCGATGATCCGCGGCGGGCACATCGACATGTGCGTGCTCGGCGCGATGCAGGTGTCCGAGCGCGGCGATCTCGCCAACTGGATGATCCCGGGAAAAATGGTCAAGGGCATGGGCGGCGCCATGGATCTGGTGGCCGGCGCGCGCCGCGTGATCGTGATGATGGAGCACACGGCCAAGGGCGAGAAGAAGATCTTGAAGTCGTGCTCGCTGCCGCTGACCGCCGTCGCTGCGGTGCATCGCGTGATCACCGACCTTTGTGTCCTCGATGTTTCAAATGACGGCCTCGTCTTGCGCGAGCTCGCGCCGAACGTATCAAAGGAGGAAGTGCAGGCGGCGACCGAGCCGACGCTGCGCATCGCGCCCGATTTGAAGACGATGGACATCACGTGAAGCTGCGTAAGGACAAATTCGAGACCGACGCCGACGTCCCGCTCAAGGACGTCTATCGTCCGCCCGAAGATGCCGTCGACTACGATCGCGAGCTCGGCCAACCCGGCCAATATCCGTTCACCCGCGGCGTGCAATCGACGATGTACCGCGGCCGCTTCTGGACGATGCGCCAGTACGCCGGCTTCGGCAACGCGCGTGAATCCAATAAACGATATCATTATCTATTGAAACAAGGCCAAACCGGGTTATCGGTGGCGTTCGATCTGCCGACGCAGATGGGGCGCGATCCCGATCATCCGCTGGCGCGCGGCGAGGTCGGCCGCGTCGGCGTGTCGATCGCGTCGATCGCCGACATGCGCGTGCTCCTCGACGGGCTGCCGCTCGGCGAGATCTCGACGTCGATGACCATCAACGCCACGGCTTCGACGCTGCTCGCGCTCTACGTCGCGGTCGCCGACGAGCGCAAGATCCCGCGCACGGCCTTATCGGGAACCATTCAAAACGACATATTGAAGGAATATATCGCGCGCGGAACCTATATTTATCCGCCGCGCCCTTCGATGCGGCTCATCGTCGACACCTTCGCCTGGTGCAAGGCCGAGGTGCCGAAGTGGAACACCATCTCGATCAGCGGCTATCACATCCGCGAAGCCGGCTCGGACGCGGTCCAGGAGGTGGCGTTCACGCTCGCCGACGGCATCGCCTACGTCGACGCCGCCATCAAGGCCGGGCTCAACGTCGACGAGTTCGCCGGGCGTCTCAGCTTCTTCTTCAACGCGCACAACGTCCTCATCGAGGAAGTGGCGAAGTATCGCGCGGCGCGGCGGCTGTGGGCGCGCATCATGAAGGAGCGCTTCGGCGCCAAGGAACCGAAGTCGTGGCAGCTCCGCTTCCACGCGCAGACCGCCGGCTCGTCGCTGCAGGCGCAGCAGCCTCTCGTCAACGTGGTGCGTACGACGGTGCAGGCGCTGGCGGCCACGCTCGGCGGCGCGCAGTCGCTGCACACCAATGCGTTCGACGAGGCGCTGGCGCTGCCGACCGAGGCCTCGGCGCGGCTGGCGCTGCGGACACAACAGGTCCTGGCGCACGAGTCGGGCATCGGCGACATCGTCGATCCGCTCGGCGGCGCCTACGCGGTCGAGTCGCTGACGCGCGAGATCGAGGCGCGCGCCGAGGAGCACATCAAGCGCATCGACGAGATGGGCGGCATGGTCGCGGCCATCGAGCAGGCGTGGCCGCAGCGCGAGATCGAGCAGCGCGCCTACGAGTATCAGCGCGCCATCGAGAACAAGGAGCAGATCATCGTCGGCGTGAACGAGTTCCAGGTCGACGAGCCACCGCCGACGGACCTTCTGCGCATCGACGCCGCGCTCGAGCGCGAGCAGGCGGCGCGGGTCGGCGAGCTGCGCGCGGCCCGCGATGGGCAGAAAGCGGCCGAGGCGACCCGTGCCCTGACCGCGGCGGCGCGGGGCAGCGAGAACCTCCTGCCGCGGATCGTCGATTGTGTGAAATCCGCAGTCACGGTCGGGGAAATTTCGGATGCGCTGCGTTCGGTTTTCGGCGAGCACCGTGAGGGCCGTCACTAGCATTTGTAGTCGGAGGTACCCGATTTTCCTCTTGATCCGGGCGGGGTTAAGGCGGTATCGTCAAGCCTTCGGAGGCTGAACCATGCAGGGGACGCGTAAAGAGGAAGGCAGCGTGACCAAGAGTGACCTGATCGAAACGGTCGCTCAGAAGCTGCATCTGCCGAAGGGGAAGGCGGAGCTCATCGTCAACTGCGTCTTCGACTCGATGGAAGAGTCGCTCAAGAAGGGAGAGCGCATCGAGATTCGCGGGTTTGGCAGCTTCGAAATCCGCCACTATAAAGCCTACGAAGGGCGCAATCCGCGCACCGGCGATCCGGTCGGCGTGCAGCCCAAGCGCCTGCCGTTCTTCAAGGTCGGCAAGGAGCTCAAGGAGCGCGTGAACGAAGCCGCGCAGAAGAAAGACGCCGAGAAGCAGTCGCCGCCGACCCCCATGTCCGCCAGCGGCTAGCACGCCGCGTTTCGAGCCCTCGTCATGACCATGCAGGTAGCGTTGCCGCCGCGATTGCGGCTGCGGGCGCGTGTGCCCGTGTCGCCGGCGGGGCGCATGGCGTGGACGCGCAACGGCGATCGGCTGATCGTCGGCAGCGCGGACGCCACGTTGATCCTCGAGGCGGCGACGGGCGCCGAAGTCGAGCGTTGGCCGCACGCGTATACCGCGTTCGCCTGCGGTTGGGACGACACCTGGGTGGCGGCGGCGAACGCGCGCGGGTTCGTCGACTTGTGGCGCTTCGGGCACGCGCGGCCGGGCGAGCCGACCGCGCACCACGGCGGGCGCATTTGGGCGATCGCGTATTCCGACGACGATCGTCGCGTCTTCACCGCGGGCGACGACGGGCGCGTGGGGATCTGGCGCGCGGCGACGCTCGACGCGCAGTTTTACGGCGTCGGCGGGCGCGCGCACGATCTCGCGTACGACGGCGACGCGGATCGGATCGCGGTGGCGGCGGGACGATCGGGCGTGGTCGTGCTCGACGGGACCTCGGGCGAGCGGCGCGGCAGCGTGCGACTGCCCGATCGCGCGACGGCGGTGGCGTGGACGTCCGAGCGCTTGTTCGTCGGCACGCGCGACGGGCAGCTCGCCACCTACGACGCGGCCAAGCTGGAGCCGGCGCGGGCGACGGTGGCGCTCGGCATCGGCGTGATCGCGCGCATCGTGCGGCTCGGCGGCGGCGTCGTCGTCGAGGGCGGCGAGGCGATCGCGTACGTCGACGCGGCGACGGGCGCGACGCGCTGGACCTGGCCCCACGGCGTGGCGGTGGCGGGCGGATCGCTGGCGGTCCAC
>DASXOU010000275.1:0-7278 GCA_036494045.1 Polyangia bacterium
CACCGTCGCTGTGGAGCGAGCAGCATGTTTCCGGCAGGTATCTCTTTCCACAGTCACTACCGAAAGTTACGGCCGATCGCGCATACCTGTAGGATAAGGCGGGAAAAGCGCGCACCCATCCTGGGGATAACTTGTGTGAAAGTGCCCTTTGGTTGAACGTTTGACACGTTATGGCGACGATGAGATAGTCGCGCGCGGAAACGTATCGCTCGCGTCGCCGGGAGGGGTCCCTGATGTACCGTGCTCGCATTCCGCTCGCTGCCGCGGCGGTCGTGCTGTTGACCACCATCGCCGTCCTGTTGTCGGTACGGACCTCGCTGTCGAATGCGGCGCGCGCCGAGGTGGAGAAGCGGGTCGAGCGCGCGCAGGCCACCTGGCCGTCGCTCGATCTGTTGCGCGGGATCGATCTGACCAACGAGACGGCCAAGCTCGCGCGTGACGAAGAGTTCGGCGCGGTCTTCGACAAGAAGTCGTCGGACGAGCAGCGCCAGGCCGCGTTCGTCGCGGTGTCGGCGCGCAACGGGCGGCTCGAGGCGCTCGGGCGTCGGGCGGATCTCGTGGCCGTCGTCGGCGCCAACGGTCACGTGGTGGCGCGCGATCTGAACATCAACGCCGACTTCGACGACGATTGGAAGCAGCGCTATCCGTCGGTGGGCAAGGCGCTCGACGGCATCGCCAACAAAGACGTGTGGAGCTTCGACGGGCATCTCTATCGCGTCGGCGCGGCGCCGATTCGCTCGCGCGCGGGCGCGGTCGTGGGCGCGCTGGTCATCGGCTACAACGCGTCGGGGACCGACGCGGCGGCCGATCGCGACAAGCTCGGCGCCGAGGTCGCCTACTTTCTCGACGGGAAGATTCACGCCTCGAGCTTCAAGAAGGAAGGCGGCGAGAGCGCCGAGGAGAACGAGCTTTCCACGCAGCTCTTCGGCGAGACCCGCCTGGCCGACGGCGCGGTGGCGGGCAACATGACGACGCCGGCGATGTTGCGCATCGGCGGCGAGGAGTATCTGGCGGCGGCGGGGCCGTTGCCGGGCAACTTGACCAAGTCGAAGTCGGGCTATGTGGTGCTGGCGTCGCTGACGGCGGCGCGCGCGAGCCTCGGCGGCATCGAGTTCCTGGTGCTGGTGCTGGGGATCGTCGGAATGCTCGTCGCCGTCGGCGCGGTGGTGCTCACGGCGACGCGCTTTTTGAACCCGCTCGATCGCATCGAGACCGGCGTGGCCGAGGTCATCAACGGTAATCGCGATCTATCGTTCGACACGCCGTCGAAGGACTTCGAGGGGCTGGCCAACGGGCTCAACGTGATGCTGGCGCGGCTGCTCGGGCGGCCCGATCCGTCGGACGACGAGCTCGGCCCGAGCGACGACGGCAACGGGCAGCAGCGTTGGGGCGGCGAGCTGTCGGTCGACGCTTCGACGACGGGGCCGCAGACGTCGCCTGAGCTGCAGGCGCTCATCGACGAGCCGGAGGACGCGTACTTGAAGCGCACCTTCGACGAGTACATCGCGGCGCGCAAGCAGACCAACGAAGGCGTCGAAGGGATGACGCTCGACGGGTTCACGCAGAAGCTGCGCGAGCACGAGGCGGCGCTCAAGAAGCGTCACGGGGCGCGGATGGTGCGCTTCCGCGTGCTCATCAAGGGCGCGCAGACGACGCTCAAGCCGTTCCCGATTCAGTAGCCAGAAACGCGCGGACGCGACGTACCATGAGCCATGGGCTGGCTCGCGTCGTTGTCGTATGTGCCGTTCTTCGTGTGCTCGGGCGTGCTCGGCGGGTTCGCGCTGTGGGGCTGGCGGCGCTCGGGGGCGACGGGCGCGCTCTTGATCGCGATTGCGGCTGGGCTGCAGATGCTGCATTCGCTCGTCGGTGTCTACGGGATGTGGCTCATGTTCAACCGCTCGCCGAGCGGTTACGCGGCGCGCCTGGGGATGTTCTCGATGGCGCAGTCGGCGGGATCGTTCGTCGCCGACGTGCTGTTCATCGTCGGTGTGGCGCTCGTGCTCCGGCGATTGCCGGCGCGGCGCTGAGGTAGCCGCCGGGATCGGGGCAGACGTCGACGAGCTTGCACGTGGAGCAGGGCGCGCCGTTCCACAGGGCGTCGAACATCGCCTGCACGCGGTCGAGGAGCTCGAAGTCTTCGGTGACGAAGCCGAGCTCGAAGTTGCGCTTGTCGTCGCCCTTCATGCCGAGGCCGGCGCCGGTGAAGTTGGCCGAGCCGAGGTAGAGCCAGGCGCCGTCGACGACGACGACCTTCATGTGCACGCGCGGGCACTGCTTCATCGCGAGGCCCCCTTTGACGAGCGCGGGGTGGCGATCGAAGGCGGCGCGGAAGCGGCGCGAGGGGATCTCGGCGTGGAGCAGGCGTAGCTCGATGCCGCGCGCGTGCAGCTCGGCGAAGGTGTCGACGACGGAGCCGACGCGGCGGCGGCCGAGGCCGGGGCGCTCGACGAAGAGCTCCTTGACGTTGGCGGTGGAGATCCAGACGCTCTCTTTGGCGCGGCCGAGGCCGCTCGTGATCACTTCGTCGTAGAGCGCGCGGCCGGAGACGAGCTTGCCGCGGAAGGTGGCGTCGAACGACTGGTCGAAGAGATCGAGACCGCGTGCGCGACGGATGCGGGCCACGAGACCAGGCTCGCACGCGCAAGTGAGCGGCGCAAAAATCGATGTGCTACGTTCTTGAAACATGCGCGTGGCGATCTACGGTGGCAGCTTCAACCCGCCGCACGTGGCGCATCAGCTGGCGATGACCTATGTGCTGGCGACGGCGCGCGTCGACGAGGTGTGGATGGTGCCGACGTTCAAGCACCCGTTCGACAAGCAGCTGGCGCCGTTCTCCGATCGCGTGACCATGTGCGAGCTGGCGGCGTCGCCGTTCAAGGCGGCGCGCGTCGTGCGCATCGAGGAGGAATTGGGGGGCGAGAGCTTCACGCTGCGGACGATGCGGGCGCTCATGGAGCGGCATCGCGATCACCGCTTCTCGCTCGTGATCGGCGCGGATCTCCTTGGCGAGCGCGAGCGCTGGCATGGGTGGGCGGAGCTCAAGGAGCTGGTGCCGTTCATCGTTGTCGGGCGGGAGGGATCGCCGGAAACCGGCGGGATCGCGCTGCCGGCGGTGTCGTCGACGATCGTGCGGCAGCGGGTTGGGCAGGGCGAGCCGATCGATACGCTGGTGGCGGCGGACGTCGCCGATTACATCCGCGCGCGCGGGCTCTATCGATGACGTCATGAGCGAGATCTCCAAGACGCAGCGGCTGCCGATGCGGCCGCGCAGTCGCGAGCGCCTCCTCATCGTAGGCGGCGGGCCGGTGGCGCGCGCGCTCGGGGCGGCGCTGGAGGCGGCGGACGCGGCGCCGCTGCGCTGGTCGCGACGGACGGACACGGCGCTGCCGTCGGCGGACGTGGTGGTGCTGGCGGTGCGCGACGAGGCCATCGGCGAGGTCGCGGCGCAGATCATGAGCGGCGTCGACGAGGCGGCGACGCCGCCGATCCTGCTCCATTGCGCGGGGGCGCTGCCGGCGGAGGAGGCGTTCTCGGGGCTCAAGCGGCGGCCGCTCGGTGTCGGCGTGTTGCATCCGCTGCGCGCGCTGGCGGGCGCGGCCGGCGACGCGCAGCTCGCGGGCACCGTGTTCGCCGTCGAGGGCGACGGGCCGGGACGCGAAGCGGCGCTGCGCCTGGTCGATCGCGTGGGCGGCACGCCGCTGGTGCTCGAGGCCGAGCAACTGCCGCGCTATCACGCGGCGGCGGCGCTGGTGTCGAACCACGCGGTCGCGCTCGTCGACGCGGGCGTCGAGCTTCTCTCGTCGGTGGGCCTGCAGCGCGCGGCGGCGACGCGGGCGCTCGGGGCGCTGCTCGGCTCGACGGCGGCGAACCTCGAGCGCGTCGGCTTGCCCGAGGCGCTGACCGGGCCGATCGCGCGCGGCGACGTGGCCGTGGTCGCGCGGCATCTTCTGGCGCTCAGGCCGCACGTGGAGATCGCGGCGCTCTATCGGGCCACGGCGCGGCGGGTGTCGAAGGTCGCAGCCGAAAAGGGGCGCGCCACGCGCGATGCGCTGGTGCGGATCGCGGCGCTATTGCTAGAGTAGCCGGCTTTGGCGTAGCCTCGGACGTCATGAAGAAGCTAGTCCTCGCCGCGTTCATTCTTGCCGCATTCGCTTTGGGGACCGTCGCAACCGCCAAGGGGCCCGTGCCCGAGGATTACTTGAAGGGCAAGATCATCATCAGCGACAGGTCGTTCCCCATGAGCTGGACCTCGGTGTCGTCGTACGTTTCGACGCTGAGGAACATGAACAAGGGGACGCTCTGGTACGACAAGAAGACGGGCAAGCTGACGCTGCAGTACGCGGCGTTCTTCGCGCAGCCGGTCAACGACGTGCAGGTGATGCTGAACCTCATCGACATCACCAACGGCGCGCACGTGCAGAAGGTTCAGACCGAGCAGTTCATGCAGCAGGGCAAGCGCGTGCTCTTCAACTCGGTGGTCTTCGATAAGGAGGACATCGAGGGCAACAAGAAGTACCTGCTCACGCTCGAAGATCGTCGGCGCATCATCGCCACCGGGACGTTCATCCTCCGCGAGGAGGGGCCGCATTATTCGGGCAAGGTGACGTTCACCGACGAAGACACCAAGACCAACAGCGACTCGCACTGAGGAGAATGATGCGGCTACTGGTAGTGGCGGTGCTGCTCGGCGGCGCCGCGATCGCGCACGCCGACACGGCGGCGCTGGTCAAGGATCTCGCTGACACCGACGAGGCACGCGCCATCGACGCGGCCACAGCGCTGGGAAAATCGAGCGATCCGAAGGCGATCGAGGCGCTGGTGGCGGGGCTCGACGCCGGGACGACGCCGAAAGCGGCGGTGGCGTTGTGCGCGGCGCTCGGAGTCAAGAAGGACGCGCGCGGCGTGGTGGTGCTGATGCAGTACGCGCATCATCGCGAGCCCGAGGTGCGCAAGGCGGCGCTGGCGGCGCTGGCGGCGATCAACGACAAGCGCGTGGCGGCGGCGTTGTCGGGCGGGCTCGGCGACTCGGACGCGGAGGTGCGCGCGGCGGCGGCCAAGGGGATCGCGGATCGGCGCGACAAGAGCGCCGAGGATCGGCTGGTCAAGCTGATGGAGCATCGTGATCCGTCGGCGGCAGGGGCGCTGGCGGCGATCGCGACGCCCGAGCTGGCGCATCGGCTGTCGGAGATGCTGGGGACGGTGCCCGATCCGATCTTGTGCACGGCGCTCGGTGAGATGCTGAAGCGCGCGGACTTCGGGCCCGAGCCGATCCGCGTCGAGGTGGTGCGCACGCTGTCGAAGGTGCCGGGCGTGGATTCGACGGCGGTGCTGGTCGAGTACGTGGCGGCGACCGAGCGCGACAAGAATCGGCCGTCGCGCCTCGAGGCGCAAAAGATCGTCGACGACCGGAGCCGGCCATGACCAAAGCACAAACAAACCAACAGGAAGGTCAAAAGATCAAAAGAAGAGCTTTAAGGTCCGAACCTCTTGAGCTTCTGATCTTCCTGTTGGCTTTCTCCGGCTGCGGGGAGGCGGCGTTTTCGGCGCATGCGCGGGACAATGACGTCGGGGATATTGGGCGGGCGTTGGCGGTGTCGGCGGCGCCGGCGGCGCGGGCGGCGCATGCGATGGCGTTCCTCGTCACCGACGGGAAATTGGTCGGGTTCGATCTCGTCGATGGGCGCATCGTGTGGACGCAGCCGGCGGAGGTGCGCTCGCGCGTCATCGTCGGCGTGGGCGCCATTGCGCATCGGCAGGGCGAGCGCGATCTTGTCGTGCGCGCGGCGGCGACGGGCGAAGTGCGCGCGACGGTGACGGTGCCGGCCGACCAGACCTTCGTCGGCGCGACGCTCGACGGCGATCGGCTGGTGTACGTCGTCGAGACCGCGGACAAGCGCTCGGTGGTCACGGCGATCGACGGCGGCGGCAAGCAGCTCTGGCGGCGCGAGACGCCGAACGCGGTCGGCTCGCCGGCGGCGCGGGGCGGCCTCGTAGCCTTGCCGTTCGCGCATCAGAACCTGGCGCTCATCGACGGACAGAGCGGGCGCGAGCTCGGACGCGTGCGCGCCACCGACGAGGAAATCGCCTACGCGCGCGCGCTGCCCGAGGGCATCTACTATGGCGGCGCGCGCGGCATCTATCGGCTCGACGACAAGAGCGCTTCGGGCTCGCGCGCGGGCTCGTCGTATTCCGAGGCCAAGCTGCCCGGCGAGCAGGTGCGCACCGCGTATCACTGGGACGGCTATCAGCCGGCGCAGTCGGCCATCGGCGCGTTCGATCGCAATCGCCTCTTGTGGCGCGGGCGCGAAGCCGGCGCCGGGTTCAAGGACGACCTCGCGGTCTTGCACAGCTATCGGTTCTTCTTCGCCTTCGACGCGCGCGCCGGCAAGCTGCGTTGGGTCTACGCGCATCCGCGCACCGACGTGGTGGCGTCGGAGGACGCGGGCTCGGCGATCGTGTTCGCCTCCGCCGACGGCGACGTCGGGCTCATCGATCCGGCGACGGGTGCGGTGCGCGTAGTCGCGCGCACGGGGCTGCGCGTCGCGGGCGCCAGCTTCGACGCCGACGGCGTCAACGCGGGCACTGGCGCCCAGGCGCCGACCGAGGACGACGTCGCCAAGACGCTCGAGCAGATCGTGTGGGATCACGACGCGCGCTTCGGCGCCGTCAAGGTCTTCGCCGTCGACGCGCTCGGCGGCGTGCCCGGCTTGCCGGTGTCGCGCGCGCTCCTCAAGATCGTGCGCGCCGCGCCGGTCGCGGGTGGTCCGCCGCCGGCGGCGCAGAAGCACGCCGGCGACGCGCTGGTGGCGCGAAAGGATCGCGCGGCGGTGCCGCTCATGCTCGAGGCGCTCGCCGAGCACTACGACTTCATCGACGACAAGACGCCGCGCGGCGTCGACGTGATGGCGCGCGCGCTCGGCGCCCTCGACGTGCACGAAGCGGCGCCGCTTCTGGCCGCGCATCTTTCCGATCACGAGACGCCGGAGACGGCGCTCAAGGACGTCGCGCAGACGCTGGCCAAGCTCGGCGGCGCCGACGCCGAGCACGCGCTGCGCGAGTTCCTGCTCGAGTACCACGCCGATCCGGCGTTCCTGCTCGATCCGGGGCCGCTGACGGCGGCGGGGCAGGCGCTCATCGCGTCGAACGAGCCCGGCGGCGAGGCGCGCCGCGCGGTCGCCTTCGTCGTCGACGACAAGCGCACGCTGCAGCCGGTGGCGCGTGAGCTGCGCGTGCGGCTCGAAGAAGCGGTCGAGAACGAAAAAGCCGAGCAAGACAAAG
>DASXOU010000276.1:0-3334 GCA_036494045.1 Polyangia bacterium
GAGGACCGAGGTGCACTTCACGCACGTGAGGTTCATCGCCGCCGCTCCTTGAATGGGCGGCCAGCATATCACAAGCCGGCCCGTGTTATCGTCGAGCCGTGGGCGGAACGGAAGACAACCCATACGCGCTCCTCGAGTCGCGGCTCGGCTACGTGTTCGCCGATCGGGCGCGCCTCGAGACCGCGCTCACGCACAAGTCGTATCTGAACGAGAACGCGTCGTGGGGCCGGCCCGACAACGAGCGCCTCGAGTTTCTCGGCGACGCGGTCATCGATCTCGCCGTCGGGCACCTGCTCATGGACGCGGCGCCCGAGCGCAACGAGGGCGAGCTGTCCAAGACGCGCGCCGCCATCGTCAACGAGCTCGGACTGGCCGACGTCGCCGGCGAGCTCGGCCTCGGCGAGTGGCTCTTTCTCGGCCGCGGCGAGGAGCAGTCGGGCGGGCGGCGCAAGCCGTCGGTGCTCGCCGACGCGTGCGAGGCGCTGGTCGCCGCCGTCTACCTCGACGGCGGGTTCGACGCCGCCTTCGCCGTCGTCAAACGGATCTTCGGGCTGCGCGTCGCCTCGGCGCGCGAAGCCGGCCTGCACGATTTCAAGACGCGCCTGCAAGAGCGCGCCGCGCGTCGGCGACTGTCGGTGCGCTATCTCGTGGTCTCGGAGCACGGGCCCGATCACGACAAGACCTTCGAGATCGCCGTGCACGTCGGCGACCGCGAGTACGCGCACGGCGTCGGCAAGACCAAGAAAGAGGCGGAGCAGCGCGCCGCGGAAACGGCGCTGAGCGCGCTCGCTGGAGAGAGCGGTCCGACATAGAATATTCGGTTGATTCCGTCCCCGGGCCGCTTTAGCGTTTTTGGCGCCTGAAGGAGGCTCTCGTGGCACGTAGCGACTTGGTCCAAATGGAAGGGGTCGTGAAGGAAGTGATGGTCGGCGGGAACTTCCGCGTCGAAGTGGACGGCGGGCATAACGTGCTCGCGCAGCTCGCCGGCAACATGCGCCGCAACCGCATCCGCGTCGTGCTCGGCGATCAAGTCACGGTTGCCGTCTCGCCCTACGATCCCACGCGCGGCCTCATCGTCTTCCGCGCCAAGTAAGCCTCACTTCTTGGTGAGGTCCGCCGTCTTCTTCATCCAGCGATCGATCGCGTACTTCTTGACGAGGTAGACGTCGGCCGAGCCCGACTTCTGGACGTAATAGTCGCCGTCCTTGGTCGCGGCACCGACGGTGAGCGTCACCACCGGGCGCCCCTTGATATGCAGCACCGCGCGCCCCGACGGCTTGTTCAACCCCGTCTTGGCCTCGTCCTTCTCCTCGCTGAAGCCGGCGGCGGAGAGGTTCTCGAAGCCGCCCATCGCCGGCTTGACCTTCGAATCGTCGGCGCTGCCCTTGGCCGCGCTCCACTTGCCGTCCTTCTGCGTCAGCGTCGTCGAGTCGTTGCCCGCCTCGATGGTCACCGACTGCAGGTCGGCCTCCTTGACCTTGAGGATCGTCTTGTCGCGATAGTCGATCGGCTTCTTGGCGATGTGCTCGATCGAGAACTTCTTGACCGTGTAGACCTGCGGCGAGTCGCTCGATGCCACCAGCACGTCGTCGCCGGTCGCGGCGCCCACCCACAGCGTGTGCGCGGTTCCCTTGACGTCGAGCGTGAGCGTCAGCTTGCCCTTGGCCTCGTCGGGCTTCTTGCCGTCGACGAAGTCGGACGCGTGCAGGTTGGCCGCGCCCTGCACGACCGCGTTGACCTGCGCCATGTCGAGATCGGCCGACGTCTTCGGCGCCGTGCCCGTGGTCGCCACGATCTTCCACTTGGCGTCGTTGGGCTTGTCCTTGTCGCCGCCCGCCTCGCGCTCGAGCACCAGCTTTCCGCTCGCGTCCTCGACGGTGAGCTTGCCCACGTCGGCGGCGGTGAGCTCGAAGATGGTGTGGTCGCGCCAGCCCGACGGCGAGCGCCCGACGGTGTACGGGTAGAGCCCGGTCGCCTGCCAGGTGTCGCTCTTGCCGTCGACGCGCATCATGGTGAAGCCGCCGACCGACTTGCCCACGTGCAGATCGACGAGCGCGTCGCCCTTGACGTTCTTGGCCACCACGCGCGCGCCCTTGCCGTCGGCGACGCCGAGCTCCGCCTGCTTGTCGACGTTCTGCGAGGCCACGTCGGCGAAGGTCAGCTTCTCCAGGCCGTCGATGACCTGCTTGACGCCCTGCTGATCCGCCTTCCAATCGCCGGGCGACGTGATGCGCCACGGCCCCGTCGAGCGGCTGAGCACGGTCTTCTCGTTCTTGTCGTTGGTCAGCTCGAGCGACATGATGTCGGCCGCCTTGACCACCGCGACCGGCCGCGGCGCCGGTCCCGAGCGCTGCCCCTTTTCGGGTGAGCGCACGACCCAGATCGCGACGGCGCCGAGGAGGGCGACGGCCACCAGCGCATACAACGTCCGCTTCTCCATTGCGTAGGCTCCTTGCGAGTTGCGCTAGATCTTGGCGCGCGCGCGCCGCGCCGAACGAAGGCGCCAGCGGAACACGCCGAACAAGATGAACGCGAGCGGCACGCCGATGATGTTGATCGACTCGAGCACCAACGGCGTCGACTCCGACGAGACGCTGATCGGCCGCTGCGTGATCGCCTTGGCGCGGATCGACGAGAGCGCCTTGTCCTGCGCCAGCCAATCCATGACGTTGAGGTCGAACGCGAGATCGATCTGATACACCGGGATGTAGCGCGCCACGCCCGCGATGTAGAGGTCGCTGACCACGTTCGCCGAGCCGAACACGAACAGCCGACCCGGCGCCTGCGACTCGTCGATGGGCTTCTCCGCGTCGGGCGACGACATGTTCGGCGTCGGCGTCACCTTCTCGCCCTTCTCGTTGGGGAACGGCTTGCCGGCGAAGAACGACTTGAACTTGCCCTCGGCGGTGAAGCCGAAGGGGAACGGCCCGTGCTCGTCACCCGGCTTGAGCGGCACCGTCGGGTTCAGCACCATGAAGCCCTTTTGCCGCCACGAGCGGTTCGACGACGACGCCAGCTGCGTGTAGACCAGGCCCGACTGCGTCTTGTTGTCCTTGAGCAGCTCCACCGACGAGCCGAACGGGACGATGAGCGCGTCGACGTGCTCGAACAGCGGGCTCGACTTGGCGATCGAGTCGGTGGCGACGAAGGTCGGGTAGTTGCCGAGCTGCATCTGCCCGTCGACCATCAGCGGGCCGGGCGCGTTCTTCTGCGGCTCCAGGACGACGTCGTCATTGATCTTGAAGCCGTAGTGCCCGAGGAGATCGTCGAGCCCGGTCTCGTTCTTGCGTCCGATCTGCGGCGGCGACTGCCCACCCGGCATCTGCATCTGTTG
>DASXOU010000277.1:0-26822 GCA_036494045.1 Polyangia bacterium
CGATCCATGCCCTTGACCTGATAGAGCCGATCGATCGCCTTCTTGTTGGCGAGGTCGCAGCCGAGCGCGTACACCGTGTCCGTCGGATACGCGACGATCTCGCCCGCCTCCAGCGCTTGCACCGCGCGCCGCACTTTTCGCGGCTCGGGGGTATGCGGGTTGATCTCGATGATCATCTATTCGGCGCGCGTAAAAGATGCTACGACGGGCGCCATGATGAAACCAGCTTTGTTCCTGTTTGCCTTTTTTTCGCTCGCGCTCCCGGCCTGCAATCAAATGAGCGGCGGCGGCGGAACGGTCAAGCTCGACAATGACGACCAGAAGACGCTGTACGCGCTCGGTCTTTTGATTGGTCGCAACTTGAAGACGTTCAATCTCACGCCCGCCGAGCTCGACACCGTCAAGGCCGGTCTCGCCGACGAGGCGCTCGGCAAAAAACCGCAGGTCGAGCTCGAGACCTACGGCCCGAAGGTGAACCAGCTGCGCTCCAAGCGCATGAGCGCCAAGGCCGACGACGAGAAGAAGAAGGGCAAGGCGTTCGAGGACAAGGCCGCGGCCGAGGCCGGCGCCGAGCGCACGCCGTCGGGCATGGTGTTCAAGTCGCTCGGTGGCGGTTCGGGCGAGTCGCCCAAGAACACCGACACCGTGAAGGTGAACTACCGCGGCTCGCTCATCGACGGCACCGAGTTCGACAGCTCGTACAAGCGCAACCAGCCGACCGAGTTCCCGCTCATGGGCGTCATCCCGTGCTGGACCGAAGGCGTGCAGAAGATGAAGGTGGGCGAGAAGGCCAAGCTCGTGTGCCCGTCGAACATCGCCTACGGCGACGGCGGCCGTCCGCCGACGATTCCGGGCGGCGCGACGCTGGTGTTCGAGATCGAGCTGCTCGGCATCACGACGAAGCCGGCGGGCGCGACGCCGCAGATGTCGCTGCCGAACGCACCGGGCGGCCACCCGATGATGCTGCCGGGCGCGCATCCGATGATGCCGCCGGGCGGACACGGCGTCCTGGCGCCGCGAGCGCCGGGCAAGCCGACGCCGGCTCAGCCGCAGAAGTAAGCGCAGCGTCGCCGTCGCACGGACCCCGCATTTACCCCCTGTAAGCTCGCTTTGCCGCGCTCGCTAGCACGTTCTTGGAGCGCTCAATCGCAACTTCTCGACGAGGAATTCGGCCGCGCGCCGTTCGGCGTGGCGCCGCGTCGACCACGGCGGTCCGTGGACGAACGCGACGTGGCCGCCGGCGCGCGAGATCTCGAGCTGCAACAGCGGATTGGCCGCGGCCTGCGCGCGCGGCAGCGCTTCGGGCGGAACGAAGGGATCGTCCTCGGCGGCGAGGATGAGCAGCGGCCGCTTCACCGACGGCAACAGCGGGCCGGCGCTCGAGCGCGTCCAGTAGTCCTCGGCGCTGTGGAAGCCGTGCAGCGGCGCGGTCACGTCGTGGTCCCAGTCGCGGAAGGTGCGCGCGGCGCGCGCTTTGTCGATGGGCATGGCGGCATGCACGCGCGCCTTGGCCGCGACTTTGGCGCGCAGGCGGCGCAAGAAGCGCTCGCGATAGACGCGCGCCATGAAGTCGGGCCCGTCGAGGTTGCGCGCGCACAACGCCAGATCGAACGGCACCGAGACGACGGCGCCGGCGCGGACTTCGGGCGCGACCGAGTCGCCGCGCTCGCCGAGATATTTCGCGACCACGTTGCCGCCGAGCGAGAAGCCGGCGAGACCGAGCGCGCGTCCGGGGCGCGCGGCGCGCAACTTGTCGACGACGAAGGCGAGATCGCCGGTGTCGCCCGAGTGGTAGAAGCGCGGCAGCCGATTGGCCTCGCCCGAGCAGCCGCGAAAGTTGATGGCGACGGCGCCGGCGCCGAGCGCGCGCAGATCGCGGAGCAGGCCGCGCACGTAGCCGGCCTTGGAGCTGCCTTCGAGGCCGTGGCAGACGACGACGACGGGCGCGTCTTCGCTCGGCGCGGCCAGGACGTCGACGTCGATGAAGTCGCCGTCGGGCAATTCCCAGCGCTCGTGCGACAGCGGCAGGCGAATGGGAAAGCGGAACAGCGATCCCCAAACGGTCTGCGCGTGGCGTCCGCGCAACCAACGCGGCGGCAAAAAGGCGCTCACGAGTTTCGCTTCTGCCAGTCGACGCCCGACATGGCGGCGAGCGCGAGCTGCAGCGCGTGCGTGCCCTTGCGCCCGAAGCCGAGCGCCGTCACCGACTGATAGAGCTGCGCCGCCAACGCCAGCCCCGGCAGCGACAGCTTCATGCGGCGCGCCTCGTCGAGCGCGATGCCCATGTCCTTGATGAAGTGCTCGACGAAGAAGCCGGGCTCGAAGTTGCCGGCGAGGATGCGTGGGCCGTAGTTCGAGAGCGACCACGAGCCGGCGGCGCCCGACGCCACCGACGAAAGGACGCGCTCGGCGTCGAGGCCCGCGCGATGCGCGTAGAGGAGCGCCTCGCAGACGCCGATCATTCCCGAGGCGATGAGGATCTGGTTCACCATCTTCGTGTGCTGCCCGGCGCCGGGACCGCCCTGGCGCACGATGGTCTTGCCCATCGTCGACAAGAGCGGCTCGAGCTTTTGCACCGCGGCTTCGTCGCCGCCGATCATGATCGACAGGCGCGCCTCGCGCGCGCCGACGTCGCCGCCCGAGACTGGCGCGTCGACGGCGGATGCGCCCGCCGCGCTCGCGGCCGCGGCGATCTCGCGCGCCAGCGCCGGCTCGCTCGTCGACATGTCGACGAGGATTTGTCCGGCGCGCGCGTGCGTCGCGATGCCGTCGCCCAGATACACGGTGCGCACTTCGTCAGGGAAGCCGAGCATGGTGAACACGACGTCGGCGGCGTCGGCGACGGCGCGCGGCGAATCGGCCCAGGTCGCGCCGCGCTGAAGGAGCGGCTCGGCTTTTGCGCGCGTGCGCGTGTAGAGCGTGACCGCGTAGCCTTTGTCGATGAGGTGCCCGCACATCGAGGCGCCCATGACTCCCGTTCCGATCCAACCGACGCGCATCAGTTCTCCAGCGGCGCCTTGAACGCCATCGGATCGCCGTATCCCGGCTGCGGCGCGGGATCGAGGACCCAGGTGAGATCGCGCGGCGCGAGCGCGCGCGCCAGCTGCCGCAGCTTGACACCGACGGGCACCGCAGCCACGCCGTGACGCAGGCGCACCCACGCGCCGAAGCGCGCGGCGTCGGCGCGCCGGCGAAACAGCCACGCGGTGCCGCGGCGCGTGTCGCCGGCGGGCACGGGCCGCGACGGCTCGGGCGCCAGGATGTAGACGATCGGATCGTCGTCGTCGAACGTGGAGCGCCAGTCGGTGAGGCGGCGGATCACGCCACCGGTTCTAGCATGAGGTTCAGCGTTTTTTCTGCCGCGTGCCGGGAACCTCGTCGTCGCCGTCTTGCGGTCCGAGCGGACCGTGCTCGACGGGCGGGCTGGCGGCGGGCGGCGCGGCTGGAGTCGGCGCCGCGTGCACGACGACCGCGGGCGCAGGATGCTGCTCGACGGCGGCGACCTTCGTCGGCGGCGGCTCGGTCTGCACGAGCACGTCGTGCGGCCGCGCCTTCGTGGCGGCGCGCTTGGGCGCGTGCTTGACCGCGTGCGGGTGGCGCTTTTTGGCCTGCGCGGTCGGACCAGCGACGACGAAGGCGAGCGCGATCGCGAGCGTTCGCAACATGGCCGCGCCAAAGGCAAGCCCGATGCCGTCGCCGATCGCACGCGGCGCAAACGATCTCGCGGACCTGCCGCCCTCAGCAGCGCCGGCAACGGGGTGCGCGGACACCAGTGTGTCAAGCGGTGTGGTATGCATGCTCGACAGTGCGGAGGACACGATGAAACTCGAAGGAGCGGCAGCGCTGGTGACCGGCGGGGCGTCGGGGCTCGGCGAAGCGACCGTGCGGCGGCTGGCGGCCGGCGGCGCGCGCGTGGTCATCGCCGATCGCGACGACAAGCGCGGACCGGCGCTCGAGCAGGCGCTCGACGGACGCGCGCGCTTCGTCAAGACCGACGTCACCTCGCCCGACGAAGTCGCAAAGGCGATCGAAGCCGCGGCCGCGCTCGGCCCGTTGCGCGTGGCGGTGAGCTGCGCCGGCGTCGGCTGGGCGGCGCGCACGCTCAACAAAGAGGGCCAGGCGCACGACCTCGAGCTCTTCAAGACCGTCATCGGCATCAACCTCGTCGGCACCTTCAACGTGTTGCGCCTCTGCGCGGCGGCGATGGCGAAGAACGCGCCCGGCGACGACGGCGAGCGCGGCGTCATCGTCAACACCGCGTCGGTGGCGGCGTTCGACGGGCAGATCGGCCAGGCCGCGTATTCGGCGTCGAAAGCGGGCGTCGTCGGCATGACGCTGCCGGTGGCGCGCGATCTGTCGGCGGTCGGCATTCGCGTCATGACGATCGCGCCGGGCACGATGGACACGCCGATGCTGGCGATGCTGCCCGAAACGGCGCGGCAGGCGCTGGCGGCGGGCATTCCGTTCCCCAAGCGGCTCGGCACCGCCGACGACTACGCCAAGCTCGTCGAGCATATCGTGGCCAACGGCTACTTGAACGGCGAGGTCATCCGGCTCGACGGCGCGCTGCGCATGCCGCCGAAATAATCATGGGGCTCGAGGTCGTCGTCGAAAACGCGCGCGAGCTCGGCGAGGCGCTGCAGCAGCTGGCGACGGCGGGGACGCCGGTGAGCATCGTCATGATCGACGGCGCGCTCACGATGCCGGGCGCGGCGGCGCCGGCGCGCTGGGTCGACGTGCGCGTCAAGACCGTGATCGGCACGTTCGCGCTCAAGCGTGTGGGCGATGCCGGCGTCTCGGTGGTCGCGTTCGGCAACGCCGACGAGGGCGCGCGCGCGATGATGGAGAAGATCGCCGCCGCGTTCCGTTAGCGTCGGAGCTCGGCGGCGACCCAATCGTCGAGCCGCCGCGCGTAACCGGGGCCGAAGCCGCGGTTGATGTGGCGAATCGTGCCGCCGCCGAGCACGAACGTCGTCGGATAGCGCCGCTGCCCCCAACGATGCGACGCCTCGGCGCGCGGATCGAGCACCACGCGCGCGCCCGCCGGCAGCGGATGCTCGGCGAACCACGCATCGACGCGCTCCTTCGGCTCGCCCACGTCGACGACGACGAGCTTGACGCCGCGCCGCGTGGCGATGTCGCCGAGCGCCGCGATCGCCTCGTGACACGGCCCGCACCAGGTGGCGAAGAAGTCGACGACCACGACGCCGTCGGCGAGCGTCACGTCGGAGAGCGGCGGCGCGCGCTCGCCAATGATCGGATCGGCCGCCGCGACCGAGCTCGAAAGCAGAATCGATAGCGCCAACAAGCGCACGCCGAGAGCTTAGCGCTTCGCCGAGTCGCGCGCTCGCTTGGCCACGTTGCCGTCGGGCGCGTCGTCCTTGGGTGGCTTGATGCTGGGCACGTTCTTCTCGTCGACCACGCGCTTGCCCACGCTCTTGTCCTCGTCGCGCGAAATCGCGTAGCGCACGAGCGCGCGCAAGATGCGCGAGCGCCCGACGCCGCCGAGCACCTGCACCAGCTGCTCGTACACGGTCGGATCGACGACGAGCGCGCCCAGCGTCCCCTGCCCCGCCTTCATGTATCCGGTCATCGCCGCCAGATCGCCGGCCGCGCGATCGAGGTTGCCGACGAGGTTCGACTCGTGGATCTGCACCGCCGTCTGCCCCACGCTCTTGGCCGCGCGCGACACGTTGTTCAGGATCTGCTTGCCGTCGCCGTCGGTGGCCGCCAGCACCGCGTCGAGGCGCTCGACGCCGCGATCGACGTGCTCGGTCAGCCGCGACAAGTTGGTCTCCAGCCGCGTCAGCTCGTCGGCGGTGCGCCGATCGTAGAACAGCGCGTGCGCGAGCCCCGGGCCCTTGTCGGCGGCGTGCAAGAGCCCGTGGATGTGCACGATGCTCTCCTGCACCTCCGCGATCGTCTTCTTGTCGGCGAATTGATCGACCGCCGTCGCCGCGCGATCGGCGATGCGCTTGGCGTCGTCGATCGTCGCCGCCGCCTGCTGCAGCATCTTGTCGAGATCGGGCGCCTGCGCCGTGCGCACGTAGCCGTTGGCGCCCACCGGCGGCGACGTCACCGTTCCGGCGCTGATCTCGACGATCTTGTCGCCGAGGAGGCCCTGCCCCGAGATGCGCGCCACCGAATCGTTGCGCACCAGGCCGAGCGCCGACTGCGTCACCTGCAGGTCGACGCGGATCTGTGGCCGCGGCTCGACGCGCACGAACATGATCTGCGAGACGGTGCCGACGTTCACGCCCGAGACGCGCACCGGCGCGCCCTGCACCAGGCCGGCGACCTCGCCGAAGGTCGCGTGCAAGGTCACGCGCTGCTCGAAGACATGGCGCGATTTTCCCAGCAGCAGCACGCCGACGATGCCGAGCAGCACCGTGCCGACGAGGAAGATGCCGACCTTGACCTCGAGCCTACGCTCCTTGTTGTTCATCCACTTCCTCGCCTTGCATGAACCGCTCGAGCTCGGGCGGCGGCGACGACTTCGCCTCCGCCTCGTCGACGACCAGCGCGATCTTGCGCGCGCGCACCAGCGCCACCCGATCGCTCACGGCCAGCGCCGAGGCGATGTCGTGCGTGATCACGATCGACGTGACGCCGAGCTTGTCTTGCAGCGACGTGATCAGCTCGTTGATGCGCCGCGTGTTGGTCGGATCGAGCCCAGTGGTCGGCTCGTCATACAAAATAATCTCCGGACCGGGCGCGAGCGCGCGCGCCAGGCCGACGCGCTTCTTCATGCCGCCCGACAGATCCGCCGGCCGCATCTCCTCGATCCCGGGCAGCCCGACCGCTTCGAGACACTCGCCGACGCGCGCGCGGATCTTCTCGGCCGGCCAGCGATAGTGCTCGTGCAGGCCGTAGGCGACGTTCTCGCCCACCGACATCGAGTCGAACAGCGCCGCGCCCTGAAACAGCATCGCCGCCTTGCGCCGCACCTCGCGCAGCTCGTGCTCGTCGAGCCGCGTGACCTCCTGGCCGGCGACGACGATGCGCCCGCCGTCGGGCTGATAGAGCCCGATGACCAGCTTGAGCAGCACGCTCTTGCCCGAGCCCGACGGCCCGAGGATGGCGAGCGTCTCGCCGCGCCGCACCTCGAGATCGAGCCCGTCGTAGACGAGCTTGTCGCCGAAGCGCTTCTTGACGCCGCTGATGCTGACGACGCTCTCCATCAGACGCTCAGCATCAGCTTGGTGAGCACGAAGTCGGCGCCGAGCACCGTCAGCGCCGCGATCACCACCGCGCGCGTCGTGGCGCGGCCGACGCCTTCGGTGCCGCCCTCGGCGTGCATGCCCGCCGACGACGCGATGGCGCCGACGATGACGCCGAACACCAGCGCCTTCAACAGGCCCGACGCGAAGTCGCCGATGGTCACGAAGCTCTCGACGCCGTTGACGAACAGCCGCGGCGGCACGCCGTACTGCAGCCAGCCCACGACCATGCCGCCGAGCGAGCCGACCGCGTCGGCGACGACGGTGAGCAGCGGCATCGCGATCGCCACGGCGATGACGCGCGGCGCGATCAGCCGCTGCACCGGATCGGCGCCGAGCGCGCGCACCGCGTCGAGCTGCTCGGTGACGGCCATGCCGCCGAGCTCGGCGGCGATGCCGGCGCCGATGCGCCCGCCGGCGACGAGCGCGGTCAAGATCGGGCCGAGCTCGCGCACCAGCGCCGTCACCGTCGTCTGGCCGATGTAGAGCTTGGCGCCGAAGCGCTCGAGGCCGTAGCCGAACTGAAACGCCAGCACCATGCCGGCGAACGCGGCCATGGTGACGACGAGGCCGAGCGAACGCACGCCGACCGCTTGCACCTGATAGGCGATGTCGGCGAGGCGCACCGCGCGGCCGCCGATGCTGCGCGTGGTTCGTCCGACGAGCACCGTCAGCCGCCCGACCGGCGCCAGCACCGCGTTCTCGAAGTGGCGGCCGATCCAGCCCATCCCACGCAGCGCCACCGCCGTCATCGCGCGCCTCCACGCGACGCCTGAGCCGCGCGCACGTCGGCGAAACCGTCGACGAACGCTTGAAACGCGCCGGTGCCGCGTGCGAACGCGTCGGGCGGCGCCGCGTACGACAAGTCGAAGATGCAGCCGTTGCGCTTCATGACGTAGAGCGCGAGCGTCATGGGCACGCCGTCGAGCTTCACGTGCACGACGGTGCGCAGCGCCTCGCGCGCGTCGAGCGGCACCGTCGTCTGCGAGTCGACGCGCCGCTCGGTGTAGCCGATGAGCAGCTGCTGCGTCAGCGAGGTCAGCGGCGAGGCCTCGGCGTCGTCGCGGCAGGTGGCGTTGGCTTCGATGACGCCGCCGATCGCGTCGCTGAACCAGCCGACCGCGGCGCCCTCCTGATGTACCAGGCGCCAGGCGTCGGGCAGCGCGCCGACGCGATAGCAGACCTTGCCGGCACAGATGCGATCGGCGCCGCTCGAGGTCTCCTCGACGTGGCCGCGCGGCGCGTGCGCGCAACCGGCCGCGCCGACAGCGGCGGCGGCCCACGCGAGCGCGATCCACATCCTCATGACCAAGGCCTACGCGCCGACGGCACGGCGGACAGACTTGCTGTTGCGCCGTCGGTGTTTACAATGGCCCATGGCTCGGGCGCGTGGCGCCGTCGCGTTGGCGCTCGTCGGTGCGGTCGTCTTGTGGCTGCCGGCGTTCCGCTTCCGCATCGACGCGGCGACCTGCGCGAGCTGGCCCGCGCTCGGCGCCGGCGCCGGCTACGCGCTCGCCTACGTGCTCGGCGTCGCGCTCTTGTCGATGGCGTGGCTGCGCGCGCTCGCCGTCGAGTGGTCGCTCGGGCGCGCACTCGCGCTCGGCGCGCTCGTGCACGTGGTGGCGATGGTGGCACCGCCGTTCGCGTCGAACGATCCGCTGTTCTACGCGGCGATCGGCCGCGCCATGGCGCGCTTTCACGCGTCGGCGGCGACGCCGTTGTCGTTGGTGCTGCCGCACGACGATCGCTTCTGGACGATCCTGCCCAACGCCGCGTGGCGCGGCGGCACCAGCCCATACGGCGCGCTCTTCAATCAGATCTGCCGCCTGGTCGCGCTCGCCGGCGGCGACGATCTGACGCTGCAGCTGCGCCTCTACCAGGCGCTCAACCTCGCCGTCCTCGTCGCGACCGCGGCGTTGGCCGGCCGCGCGTTCGGCGCGCGCGCCGCCGCGCTCGTGCTCTTCGCGCCGATCGCGATCGTCGACGGCACGATCAATCCGCACAACGACGCGCTCATCGCGCTCGCCGTGGCCGCGTTCGCCCTCGCGCTGGCGCCGTCGTCGTCACGCCGCCGCGAGACCGCGGGCATCGTAGCGCTCGCCGCGGCGCTGGCGATCAAGCTCTCGGCGGGCCTGCTGGTCGCGTTCGATCTGTTGCGCCTCTTGCTGCAGCCGATCGCCGCGCGGCTGCGCGCGCGCACCGTCGTCGCCGTCGCCATCGCCGTCGCCGCCGCCGGCGTGGCGGCGCTGGTGATCGCGCCGCGCATCTGGCCCGCGCTCGGCGCGTTCACCGCCATCGTCGGCGATCCGACCGAATCGAGCCCGCACTTCACGCGCTCGTGGGAGGGCCTTCCGCGCGCGTTCCTCGTCTACGTCGTGCATTGGCCGCTGCCGTCGTTCGTCCTCGGCCTCCTCTTCCGCGCCGCCGGCGTCGTCTGGATCCTGTGGTGCGCGTTCGCCGCCGCCCGCGCGCGCGCGCCGCTGGCCTGGGCCGCGACGATGCTGTTCGTCTACTACCTGTGCCTGCACGCGTTCCTGCAGAGCTGGTACCTCTTGCCGCTCTTGCCGCTTGTGACGGCGCTGCCACGCTTCGCCGAGCGCGCGTCATACGTCTTCATTATCTGTATTACAATGTACTACGCAATCAGCATGCCGCTCGACTGCGACCTCCGGCCCGTCGTCATCGGAGCCAAGGAGCTCGCCGAAGCGTGCCTGGTGGTGCTGCCGGCGTTCTTTACGCTGCTCGTCGGCTGGCGTGATGCGCGAGCTCGCGCATTCGGCGGAACGTCGCGCCCCGCTGCCTGAACCAGGCGATGGTCTGACGCAGCGACGTCAGCGCCGGCTCGCCGGTGGCGAAGCGGCAGTCGATCGGGATCGGCTCTTTGGTCACGTCGACGAACTCCCAGGGGTGGAAGAAGAAGACGACCGGATCGCGCATGCGGCGGAAGAGCGCGTGACGGATCGGCCGCGGCAGCCGCACTGCCGACGGCGCGATCGTGGCCGGCACGCGATCGACGCCCGACGCCCCGACGGCGACGAACGACGGCGGCGCGAAGAAGGAGCCCGGCTTGTGCCGCCCTTGCGACGAGTCGAGGGTGAAGCCGTGCGCGGCCAAAAGCGGCACGAACGCCGCCGGGAAGTCGAGGTTGGGCGCGCGGAACGAGGTCACCGGCGCGCCGAACGCGCGCAAGGTCGCGCCGGCGTCGGCGAGCTCGCGCTCCGCGGTGGCGCGGTCCATGGCGCCGAAACGCGCGTGGGTATCGCCGTGGCAGCCGAGCTCGTGCCCCTCGTCGACGAGCCGGCGCACGATCTCGGGATGCTTGCGCGCGACGTCGCCGGTGCAGAAGAACGTGGCCGGCACCGACTCGGCGGCAAGCAGCTCGAGCAGGCGCGGCATGCCCTGCGTGACCCCGCGATAGGTGGTCAAAAACGGCGGGCAGTCGTGCTCGAGATCAACCGTGATGGCGACGTCGCTCATAAATAAGTCCGACCTCTTACTAACACTCGACGACCAAGATCTGACACTTTTCGACAGATCCGTGCTCTAACCCCTCATTAATGGGGCCTCACCGACGGGCAGCGAAATTGCTTCATACGTGCCAACCAGACTAACGTCCGACGAGGCCATGGAAACCGTCTCCCATAAGATCACCCGGACCGTTCGCGAGTTGCGAATGATCACGTGGGGTTTGTTCGACACCACGCATCCGATCCTGGCGCAGATCGTCCCCATGCGCCGCTGCAATCTCGCCTGCGCCTACTGCAACGAGTACGACAAGACGTCGGACCCGGTGCCGCTGCCGACGATGCTCCGGCGCATCGATCGCCTTGGCGAGCTGCGCACCGGCATCGTCACCATCTCGGGCGGCGAGCCGATGATGCACCCCGAGCTCGACGACATCATCCGCCGCGTCCGCGATCGCGGCATGCTCGCCGGCCTCATCACCAACGGGTTCTACCTGAGCCCGAAGCGCATCGAGCGGCTCAACGACGCCGGCCTCGAGTACCTGCAGATCTCGATCGACAACGTCATCCCCGACGAGGTCTCGCAAAAGAGCCTCAAGACGCTCGACAAGAAGCTGCAGCACCTCGCCGAGCACTCGCGCTTTCACGTCAACATCAACAGCGTCGTCGGCGCGGGCATGAAGAACCCCGAGGACGCGCTCACCATCGCGCGGCGCGCGAGCGAGCTCGGATTTTCGACGTCGGTCGGCATCCTGCACGACAAGAACGGGCAGCTCGAGCCGCTCAACGAGCGCGAGACCGCGATCTACGACGAGTGCGTGAAGCTCGGCCAGGGGCTCTACACGCGCATCAACGACTTCCAGCGCAACCTCATCGAGGGGCGGCCGAACGCGTGGCAATGCCGCGCCGGCTCGCGCTACCTGTACGTGTGCGAGGACGGCCTCGTGCACTACTGCTCGCAGCAGCGCGGCTTCCCGGCGATTCCGATCGAGCAGTACACCGCCGAGGACATCCGCCGCGAATACAAGACGCCGAAGGCGTGCGCGCCCTATTGCACGATCGGCTGCGTGCATCGCGCGTCCGAGATCGACAACAAGTATCGGCAGCCGCTGATTCAGCTGCGGCCGTTCGCCCGCGCGAGCGTGCTGTGATGCGCACGGGCTACAAGATCGCGATCGTGTCCGATTGGTATCTGCCGCGCATCGGCGGGCTCGAGCTGCACTTGCGCGATCTGGCGCGCGAGCTCAACGCGCGCGGGCACGAGGCGCACGTCATCACGGCGACGCCCAGCGACGGCGACGAGCGCGGCTCCAACGGCGTGACCGTGCATCGGCTCGACGTGCCGCTCATGCCGGGGCTCGACACGATCCGCTCGAAGAAGGCGCTGGTCCCGCTCGAGGCGCTGTTCGTGCGTGAGGGCTACGACTTCGTGCACGCGCACACGGCGCTGTCGCCGCTGGCGATCGGCGCCACGCGCGTGGCCAAGAAGCTGGGCATCCCGTCGGTGATGACCGAGCACTCGGTGCTGAAGGGCAAGGGGCAGGCGCTGCTGACGGCGCTGCACAAGATCTGGGGCTGGGCCGATTGGCCGGACGTGCTGAGCGCCGTGAGCCACTACGTCGCCAAGGAGATGCGCGACGTGTCGGGGCGCAAGGACGTCTACGTGCTGCCGAACGGGGTGAACCCGCGCGAGTGGAAGTCGACGCCTCACGCGCGCGGCGGCGAGCCGTTGCGCGTGACCACGGTGATGCGCTTTACCAAGCGCAAGAAGCCGCACGCGGTGATTCAGGCGATCCCGAAGATCAACGCGCTTTTGCCCGAGCACATCCGGCCGATCTTCACGCTCGTCGGCGACGGGCCCGAGCGCGAGCACGTGGAGCGCGAAATTCGCCGGCTCGGCGTCGGCGCGCAGGTGGAGCTGACCGGTTTCCGCCCGCGACACGAGATTCGCGAGATCCTGGCGCGCTCGTCGCTGTTCATCCTGCCGACGTCGAAGGAGGCGCTCTCGATCGCGACGCTGGAGGCGCGGTGCTGCGGGCTACCCGTCGTCGCCATGAACCACGGCGGCGTCGGCGACCTCATCACCAACGGCCGCGAAGGCTACCTGGCGAATACGCGCGGCGAGTTCATCGCGCGCATCGCCGAGGTGATGGCCGACGACGCTCTGCGCGCCCGCATGAGCGCCGCGACCAAGCGCAGCCTCGACTGGTTCGCCTGGGACTCGGTCATCGCGCAGCACATGCATGTCTACCGCTTGGCGTACCAAGCCTGCCACGGCCTGGCGCCGTCGCTGCGCGTGTGGAAAGAGAACGAGGCACTCAGAGAACGGCTCGCCTGATCCTCTCGGAATCTGGAAGGGTATCTAGCGTGCTGCCGTCGAGGGCGTGAGCTCGGCTTGCTGCTTGATGCCGCGCAGGATGACCATCTGTAGCCCCACGTCGATGCCGTATTGGAACAGCGGCTCGAGCTTGTAGAGCTCTCTCACGACGACGGAGCCGTGGTCGTAGTCGACCATCGCCCGCAACACGATCTCGCTTTGCATGGGCGCCGCGTTGGGTAGCGCGCGGATGTCCCAGCGCATGCGGGCGCGCGTCAAATCTCCGTCGAGGCCGAACATGTCGACCGCGGTCGCGCTGGCGAACACGCCCCACGTGGTCGTCCAGCTCATGAGAGGCAGCGACTGCTCGACTTCGAACGCCGGCAGGCCCTGGCGCGCGCCGAGCGAGATCGACTTCGAGATCGTCGGGACGAACTTGCTCCACGCACTCGTGTTGGCGGCGACGTGCACGAGAACGTCGGGGCGCGCGCGCGTGCGATCGACGAGGTTCACCTCGGTCACGCGGTTGCCGTTGCGGCGGAACAGCGCGAGCGCGCCGCGATCGAGCAGGAAGCCGAGGCTCGGTTGCGCGCCGGTCGTCGTCGGGCGCGGCTGCCCGGGCGACATCGACTCCGCGCGCTGCTTGACGGCGAGCAGCAGCGTCATCTGCGGAATCAGCGCCAGGCCGTACTCGAGCGTCTGCGCGCGGCGGATGAGCTTGCCGTAGATGCCGTCGGTGGGAATCTGCGAGTAGCCGTACTCCACGAGCAGCGTGCCCACGCCGCCCGGCGGCGAGTAGAACTCCCAGCGATAGTGGCGCGTGCCGTTGTCGTCGGGATCGTAGACGTCGATCGGCGGCGCCGCCTGGCCGGCGACGGGAGGCAGGAACACGTAGCGATGGCGCCCGTCGACGCTGGCGACGGTGTAGTCGAGCTTGTACTCGTGGAAGACGGTGCCGCCGGGCTCCTGGCGCACGTCGGAGCGCGACATGTTGTGCACGAACTGGCCGTAGCGCCCGGGGTGCGCGACGATATCGTGCACCAGCGACGGCGCGGCGGCGACGAGCGTGATGGTCGTGATCTGCTTGAGCTTGCCGCGCCCGTCGGACTCGATGAGCGCCATGTCCTGGTCGCGCAACGAAGGCGTCAGCGTCAGGATCTTGTCCGCCGGCAACGTCGTCAGCGGCCACGGTTGCGGTTTCGCGGCGGCGACGCCGGTCACCAGGAGGACGACACTGATGGCAAAGACCGTGCGCAATCGAATGCTCTAGACTAGCTCAGGCGTCGGGAGTTTCAACATTCGACGTCGCCCCCGCCGCTTTGTCTTTTTGTCGTCCCCACAATCGTCGCTGGATCGCCAGCCCCTTGTGCTCGAGGTAGCGCTCGAGCCGATGCGCCCCGAGCGCGAACGACGAGCGCCACGCCGGCCGCCCGATGATGAGCCGCAGCGTCTCGCGCTCCTCGGCCTTCCAGGCGAACTTGTAGGTCTCGTCGCCGCGCAAGAGGTCGAACTCGGTGGCGCCGTCGCCGATGGCGCGCTCGATGGCCTGCGCCATCAGCACGTTGCCGATCGAATACTTGCCGAAGGCGACGTCGAAGCCGCTGAGATAATAGTAGACCCGTCTACCAAGTTGGAAACAATAGAAGGCGGCCCTCGTCTCACCGTCGAGACGCAAGCGATGAAGCTTGAGCCAGCCGCGCGCGAGGAACCGGCGCGCCACCTCGTGATGGAACGCCTGCATGCGCTCGCCGGCGAACGCGCCCGCGGCGCCGCGCCGCCGCCAGCGCGCGTTGTGCAGGCGGAACAGCTCCTCCATCGCCGCCGGCAGCGTGGTCGCGTCGGCGAGGTCGTACTCGGCGCGAAACTGCTTCTGCACCTGCCGCCGGCGCCGGCCGACGTTGGTGCGCATGTTCTTCGACAGCCGCTTGACGAATTCGTCCCAGCTCGGCGACAGCGGCACGAACGGGCAAACCCGGTGATGCACGATGAGCGGCTTGAGGCCGTCCGGCATCTCACCCTTGGTGAGCGAAGTCCCCTTGCGCTGGTCGGCAAAATCGCACAGATCCCAGCGACGCGAATGTTGCGACAGATGACCCATGAACGCGTCGCGAACGGCACGCTCCTGCCCGCGCGCGGCGAGGATCTCCTGAAAATCGGAGAGCGGCGCGCCGAGAAATCGTACCTGACGCAGCGGCGTCGCGCGATAGCGCATGATGTGCAGCGGCATGAGGCCCTGCATGACGCCGTTGTCATGCGCGACGAGCACCCACAGCTTGCCGCGGCCGTGATGGCGCCACCAGGTCGCCTGCCATTCGGGCGATTGGAAGGGCGTTGGATCGGCGGCGCGGTCGAGAAGATCGCGCCAATCGCCCTCGAGGGCGGCGAGCCCGTCGCTGTTCGTGACCTCGCCCACCGTGAGCATGAAGCGGCTTGTATACTGTATAGTGCGCCGGTTTTGGAACAGAACGTGAATACCCACGCGCGCGTGACGAAGTTTCTGACGCGTTGGCTGCTTCCGCTCGGCGTGCTCGCGGCGTTAGTGTGGCTGATCGCGCGCAAAATCGACGGCCACAAGTTCGTGGCAGCGCTGCGGATGGCGGACTGGCGGCTGGTCATAGGTGCCGGAATTCTGGCAGGCACCTTGTGCATGGCGGGCTGCATCTTGCGGCTGCACACGCTGCTCGGCGCGCTGCCGCACGAAGCGCCGGTGGGCGCGGTCGAGCTCGGGTCGATCTACTTCGCGTCGTCGGCGGCGCACAATCTGTTGCCGGCGCCGGCGGGCGAGGTGCTGCGCACGGTGCAGCTCAAGCGGCGTCACGGATACAACGTCGGCGTGTTGGTCGCGGCGCAATTGGTCGAGAAGGTGGTCGAGGCGCTCGGGCTCGGCATCGGCACGTTGGTCGTGGCGCTCGTCGGTGGATTGCCGCGCGCGGTCGAGGCGTCGATGTTCGCGTTCGCGGCGCTGGGCGCGGGCGGCGCGATCGTGGCGCTCGTGGTCGGCTGGCGCTGGAAGCTGTCGGACGCGCCCTACGCGGAGGCCAAGGATCTGCCGCTCGGCGCGGCCGTGCGCGTGCACGCGGGCAACTTCTTTCGGCGGCTCGGCGAGGGCATGCATCAGCTGCGCTCGCCGTCGGTGTGGGCGCGCGCGCTCGTGTGCTCGATGCTATCGGACGCGGCCAACGCGGTCACCGTCGGGCTGTGCCTGGCGGCGGTGGGCGTGACGCTGCCTGTAGCGGCCTGGTTTCTCGTGATGCTGGCGGCGCGCGCGGCCGGGCTTCTGCCGTCGACGCCGGGACAGTTCGGCGTGCAGGAGGCGGGCGTGGTCGTGGCGCTCGGGCTCGTCGGCGTCGATCACAATCGCGCGCTGGCGATCGCGCTGCTCCATCACATGGCGCACTTCGTGCCGGTGACGTTGATCGGGCTCGTCGAGCTGCGGCGCTTCTGGGTGCCGCGAACGGTGACGTCGTGACGCCTTCGGCGCAGCCGCCGATGAAGATCTTCGCGCGCTACGTCGCGTTCGCCGAGCGGCACAACCTGAAGCTGCTCGCCGCGCTGTTCGGCGTCATGCTGATCGCGCTCGGCTTCGCGTCGAAGCTCGAGCTGCATACCGATCTCGCCGAGCTTCTGCCCGACAAGCATCCGGCGGTGATCGCGCTGCGCCGCATCGCCGGACGGCAGAAGAGCGCGACCAACCTGGTCATGCTCATCCACTCGCCGTCGGCGGAGGCGGACCACAAGTTCGCCGACGCGCTCGCGCCGCGGCTGCAGACGCTGGTCCCGTCGACGTTCACCGAGATTCAGTGGAAGGCCGACACCGAGGTGCCGGAGTTCGCGCGCAAACAGAAGTGGCTGTACACGGATCAAAAGGAGCTCGACGACGCCGAGGCGCTGCTCGATCGCATCATCGCCAAGCGCGGGCAGCCGGGGTTCGTCGATCTCGAGGGCGATCCCGACGAAGAGCTGAAGAAGCTACGCGCCAAGCTCGACGAGCGGCTGCCGGTCGCCAAGGGCGCGCCGTCGGGGTTCTTCGAGGGCGACATCAAGGGCGAGCACTACATCGGCGTGATGCTGTGGCAGCAGCTCACCGGCTTCGCGACCGCGAGCGCGCACGAAGCCATGCGGCGCGTCGAGGAGGCGGTGAAGGCAACGCAGCCGACGTCGTTCGATCCGAAGCTGCGCGTCGATTACACGGGCGGGATCGCCGAGGCCATCGACGAGCAGAACGGCGTGCGCGACGATCTGACGCTGGCGACGTTCCTCTGCACGTCGTGCGTGCTGCTCGCCATCTTCAGCTACTTCCGGCGCGTCGGGCTCTTGTGGGTGATCGGCGCGCCGGCGGTGCTCGGGCTTCTGATCTCCTTGTTCATCGCGTCGCTCACGATCAAGTACCTCAACATCAACACTGCGTTTCTGATCTCGATCATCCTCGGCAACGGGATCAACTCGCCGATCATTTTGCTCGGGCGTTACGGCGAAGAGCGGCACGCGGGCAAGCCGGTGACGCAGGCGCTGGCGTCGGCGATGACCAATTCGCTCACCGGCATCTTCGCCGCCGTCGCTGCGGCGAGCGTGGCCTACGGCTGCCTCTTGGTGACGTCGTTCCGCGGGTTCAATCAGTTCGGCCTGCTCGGCGGCGCCGGCATGCTGCTCGTCGGGCTCATGACGTTCGTGCTGGTGCCGCCGATGGTGATCTTCGGCGAGCGGCGCTGGCCGAACGCGTTCACCCCGCGCAAGAACCTGTGGCGCATTCCGTTCGCCAAGCTCGGCGAGCTGGCGGCGAAGAAGCCGGGGATGCTGGCGATGACCGCGCTGGTCGCGGTCGCGGCGGCGTCGTTTCCGCTCGTCAAGTGGGCCAAGGATCCGCTCGAGTGGAACATGGAGCGGCTGCGCTCCGACGAGTCGCGCTCGCACAAGTTCTGGAAGACGATGGAGCAGCTCGGCATGGGCGACATGAGCGCGGGCTACATCGGCAACAACGGCGTGCTGCTCGTCGACAAGCCGGAGCAGGCCGACGCGGTGGCGGCGGCGATGAAGGCGCAGGACGCGGCCAAGGGGCCGAAGCACGTGCTCAAGGAAGTGCGCACGCTCAACTCGATGCTGCCGAAGAACCAGGCGGAGAAGATCGAGCAGCTGGCGCGCATCCGGCGCAAGATCGATCGCCACGTCGACATGATGTCGGCCGACGAGAAGGCCGAGGCGGCCAAGTGGCGGCCGCCCGATGATCTGCGCGCGCTCACCATCGACGATCTGCCGCGCGTGGTGCGCGAGGCGTTCACCGAGGTCGACGGGCAGCGCGGGCGGCTCATCGGCATCGACGTCGATCACAAGACCTATTACGACTGGAACGGGCACGATCTCTTGCGCATGTCGCCGGCGGTGACGGTCGACGCGCTCGGCAAGCACTGGGTGGCCGAGGCGCCGGCGACGGTGTTCGCGGCGATGCTCGAGACCATCATCGCCGACGGGCCCAAGGTGACGATGTGGGCGCTGATCGGCGTGATCACGTTGGTGCTGTTGACGTTCGGGCTGCGCGGGGCGCCGCCGGTGTTGATCTCGATCGGGATCGGCTGCGTGTGGATGGGCGGCATCGTCGGGACCATCTCGCTCAAGCTCAACTTCATGAACTTCGTGGCGCTGCCGATCACGCTCGGCGTCGGCGCCGATTACGCGGCCAACATCTGGGCGCGCATGCGTGCCGAGGGGCCGTCGCGGGTCAAGACGGTGATCGCGGAGACCGGCAGCGCGGTGGCGCTGTGCTCGCTGACGACGATCATCGGCTACAGCTCGCTGTTGCTCTCGCGCAATCGCGCGCTGCGCTCGTTCGGGCTGCTCGCCGACCTCGGCGAGATCACGTGCCTCGTGGCCGCGCTGGTGGCGCTGCCGGCGCTGGTCCGCGTGTTCGTGAAGCGCGACTAGAACTGGTTTCAAAACCGTCGCGAGCCGCCCAAGCGCGAGGCGGCGCGAGCACCGCAGCGCAGCGTACGCCTCGGTACGTGAGCAGCGGAGCGCAGCGCCAACGAAGCGATTGGGTGGCGAAGCAGGTTTTGAAACCAGTTCTAGAGCCGCGTGAGCTTGTAGCCGGCCTTGCGCAGGCGCTCGACGATGCCGCCGGCGCCGATGACGTGGCCGAGGCCGACGGCGTAGAACGTGGGCGGCGCGCCGGCGGCGAGGCGCGCGCGGATGCGCTCGACGAGGCGGACGTTGCGCGCGTCGAGCAGCATCTTTTGAAAGCGCTCGACCACCGCCGAGCCGGGGCGCTCGTGCAAAAGTGCCAGCGAGCGGCGCTCGTCGCCCGCGTAGTAGGCCTCGACGAGCGGCTCGGGCGATGCTTCGCCCTTTTCGTAGCTCTCGACGGCGTCTTTGAGGATCGCGAGCTGATCGGCGAGCGGCAGCGCGTCGCCCATCGTCGACTGCTCGGCGATGGTCTCGAGGCCGTCGCACGGCTTGCCGTGGTCGATGGCCCAGTCGTGCAGCGCGACGTCGATGGGCGTGCCCGCCGACGTCGGCACCGACAGGAACGAGAGCAACAGGCCCGCCATCCACGGGCGCACGTTCGCCACCATCGCCCAGCTGCCGCCGTGGGTCTCGACGATCTTGCGCAGCCGCGCGCGCAACGGCGGCGGCACCACGTCGGAGACCTTGCTGCCCTTGGGCGCCTGCATGCGCAGGCCCATCTCGAGCTGCGAAAAGAGATCCATGCGCAGCTCGAGCGCGACGCCGTCGGTGGCAGCGAGCGCGTCGACGATCGGCTGCGGCAAGTGGGTCGCACGCATGTCGGGCAGATGCATGGTGCCGAGGAGGTACGACGGCCGCGCGCCGTCGATGCGCCACAGGAACAGCTTGGTCCACGGCTTGGGCGCGGGCGGCGGCGGCTTCTGCGCCGCGGCTGCGCCGGCAACGAGCAAGATCAAAGCGGCGATCGCGGCGCGCACGTTCGCGATCAGACGTCGAGCAGCGAGACGCCGAGCAGCTTGGCCGCGGCCAGCTGATCGACCGCGCGCTTGAGCGTGCGCGACGAGGTCTGGCGCGCCCACGCCGTGAACAGCACGCCGTCGGCCGAGTCCTCGATCAAGTTGACGTCGGCCGCGCCCAGCACCGGCGGCGTGTCGACCACGATGTAGTCGTACCCGGCCTGTGACAGCATCTCGATCGCGATCGCGAACGCCGGCCCGTCGAGCAGCGGCCGCCCGCGATCGCTCGGCTCGACCGCGAGCACGTGCAGATACTCGTTCACGACCTCGACGACGCTCCAGCCTTCGGTCGGCTTCTCCTTGTGCTTGTGCATCTGCACCGAGAAGCACTGCGGCGGCATGAAGCCGAACAGCGGCGCCAGCGACGGAGAGCGCAGGTTGGCCTCGACCAAGAGCACGCGCGCGCGCCCGCACTCGCCGAGCGCCAGCGCCAGGTTGACCGCGCAGGTCGTCTTGCCTTCCTTGGGCCCGGCGCTGGTGACCGCGATGACGCGCGGATCGCCGCGCTCGGCCAGCCGATGGCGCAAGACGCGAAAGCTCGCCGCCGCCGCCGAATCGGGCGCGCGCACCATGATGAGCCGCGCGTCGGGATCGTCGGCGAGCCGATGCGACGCCACCCAGACCTGCGTCTGCGTGCGCCGCGGCGTCACCGTCATGGCCGCGCCCACGCGCACCTCGACGTTGCCGCCGCCCTCGGCCGCGAGCCGCTGGAGCAGCGCCGGCGGCACCTCGCGCGTGGGCAGGATCTGCTCCGACGGCGACGGCGGACGCAGCGCCGGCATCTGCAGCGTACGCTGCTGCGGCGAGACGATCACGCTCTCGGCCGGCGACACCGGCGGCTCCGACGCCTGCGTGCCCATCGGCGTGGTGATGCGCTGCCGCTCCGGCACCGTCGTCGCCAGCGGCGTCGGCACGCGCGGGCGCGGCTCGGAAGCGAGCGTGCCCATCGGCGTGGTCACGCGCTGCCGCTGCGCCTGCTGCGCTTGCTTGAGCTGCTGCGACGGCGAGGTCAGCGTCGTCTGGATCAGCTCCTCGGGCAGGAACTTCTGCTGCCGCACCGTCGGGCCGGGATCCATGCGCGTCTCGTCCTCGGCCATGATCTTCTCGGCGATCTGCTTGGCGCGCAGCACCCCATGCGGCGTGGTCGTGCGCTGCTGCGGCGCCGGCGCCGGGCGCTCGAGCGTCACCCGATTCGGCTGCGACTTCGACGGCGGCGCTCCCGGCGGCGGCGCTCCCGGCGGACGGCGTGGCGGCTCAGCCAAGCTTCACCACGCCTTCGCGCGGCATCACGCTGAGCAGCGGCAGGCCCATGCGCTCGATGTCGACGCGATCGTAGACGCGCTCGTCGAGGAGCGCGAGCAAGAGCGCGAACAGAAAGCCGAGGACGACGCCGGCGAGCGCGCCCGCGACGGTGATCTGCGTGCGGCCGGGCCACTCCTCGCGGCCGGGCACGAACGCCGGATCGACGACCACCAGCGGCGCCGTGGCGGCGATCGCGGCCACGTTGTCGGCCGCCGTCGCTGCCGGCGCCTTCGACTCGGCCGTGCGCGCCGCCGCCAGCCGCTCCTCGGCGTCGGCGATGTCGCCGCGCAGCCGCATCCACTCCGCCTCTTGCGCGACCACCGACGAGGCCACTTGCGTCGTCGGCGCCGCGTTCTCCTTGCGCCGCTTGTACTCGGCGATCTCGTCGTTGATGCGCTTGAGCTGATTCTCGAGCGCGCCGCGATCGATGTAGCCTTCGTCCTCCTGCTGCGCGGCCGCCTTCTGCTGCGCCGCCGCCAGGCTGGCGTTGAGCGCGTCGTCGGCGTGCTTGACCTTGTCCTGCGCCGCCTTGACCCGCTCGCGCGCCGCGCGCACGTCGGGATGCTCGTCGGTGAACTTGGCCAGCTTGTCGGCGAGGTCCTTCTGCGCCGCGGCCAGCTCGTTGTCGGCGGCGCTCTTGGCCGCGACCAGCGCCGTCTCCGCCTGGATGTCTTCCTTGGCGATCGGATGGGCCGCGGGCTGCGCCAGCCGCTCCTGCAAGCGCGCGGTCTCGCGCTCTAGCGTCGCCAGCGTGGTGTCGTTGCGCGGCGGCTGGACCACGCGCGGGCGCGGCGGCGGCGCGTTCGGCGCCGACTCGCGCGTGAACTCGGGATGCTTGACGATGAACGCGGTGAGCGCGTGCTCGCGATCCTTGAGCTCCTTTTCGATGCGCTCGCGATCGCCGTTGTCGTGCGCCGGCGCTGCTGCTGCCGCTGCGACGGGGGCGCCCTTGCCGGCGCTGTCGAGCACCAGCGCGTCGGCGAGGCGCGCGGTCACGTCGCGCACGCGCTGGGGCTTGGTGCCGTCGAAGCTGACGGCGAAGGTCTCGCCGTCGAGCGCGCGGAAGCCGATGTGGCCGCGCATCTCGTCGACCGCGTCGGCCATGCTGCGGTCGGCGATGGTGTCGCCGTAAATACGAATGTCGGTGATGATCTGCTCGAGCCGCGCGCGCGACAGCCCCGAGTCGCGCAGGCGCGCCACCAGACGTGGGCCGCGCTCCTCGGGATCTTCGCCGCCGAGCTCGGCGGCGCGCGCGGCGTCGCGATAACGCAGCACAGCTTCCGACTTGTAGACGCGCTTGTGCAGGAAGTTGGCGTAGGCGGCGGCGCCGCCGCCCACCAGGATGGCGACGCCGAGCCCAGCCGCGCTGAAGCGGCCCATGCGACGTCCGATGGCGAAGACGCGATCGAGGCGATCGCGCGCGGTTCTGGGCTGATTCACGACGGAGAGATTCTAGCATGGCCGAGCCGGGCGACGAGGGCGCCGGCGTTGTCACCCTCGAAACGGCGGATGGCGCCCACCGTCGCCATGCCGAGGCGGCTGACGTCGTCGAGGTCGTAGACGCGCGGGTCGAAGGCGCCGACCGCGACCGCGCACAGCGGCAGCGCCAGCAGGAACCCGAAGACGCCGGCGAGCACGGCCACGACCGCCCGGCCCGCCAGCCGCGCGTCGCGACGGCCGCCATCGACGAGCGTCAGCCGCAGCCCGAGCGCACGCCGCGGCGGATGGGCGTGCACGCGCGCTTCGCCGACGAGCCGGCCGACGTGGGCGACGGCGTCGTAGACCTTGTCGGCGTCGTCGCCGCGCAAGGTCAGGTCGAGCCGCTGCGCCGACCAGCCGACGCGCGCGAGCTCGACCGTGAGATCGTCGCGCAGCAGCTCGACGGCGCGGCGCGGATCGCGCGCGGCCAGCGTCGGGTACAGCCCGTGCTCGTCGATGAGCGCGCGCAGCTGCCCGTCGGACAAGACGCTGGCGACGATCCAATCGCGCAGCGTGCGCGCGGCGCGGGCGGGCTCGCTGCCGCCGCCGCTGACGCGAAACGAGACGCGTGACACGTAGGTCGGCGGCCGCTCGATCGTCGCCACGACGGCGAGCGCCGCGCAGCCGAGCGCCCAGGCGAGCGTGCGCCACGGCCGACGGCGCGCGCGCCGCCCGAGCCGCCGCAGCTCCGCGCGCACGCCGGGCACCTCCGCTTCGTGGCCGACCCAATCGCGCCGAACCTCGGTCACGGTGGGATCCTCGAGCAGCACGAGACCCACTATATACTGCGTCCATGTTGAGCCTGTACCTCGTGCGCCACGGGCAGACCGACGCGTCGCTGCACAATCGCTTCTGCGGCCGTATCGATCCGCCGCTCAACGCCACCGGCCTGGCGATGGCCGACGCGCTCGGCGCGCGCTACGGCGCACCTTCGCAAAGCGACCCGTTCGTCGAGATCGTGGCGAGCCCGCTTCTGCGCGCGCGCCAGACCGCCGCGCCGACGGCGGCAGGCGCCGGCCTGCCGGTCCGCACCGACGACGGCCTCGTCGAGATCGCCTACGGCGAATGGGACGGCCGCCTCGAAGCCGAGGTCGAGCGCGACGACGCCGCGCGCTTCCACGCCTGGGCCGCGCATCCCGGCCGCGTCGCCCCGCCGGGCGGCGAGAGCGGCGACGAGATCGCGGTGCGCGCGCTCGCCGCCGTCGAGCGCATTCGCGCGCGCCAGCAAAGCGGCAAGGTGCTGCTCGTCTCGCACAAAGCGACCTTGCGCGTCCTGGTCTGCGCGCTCCTCGGCCTCGACGTCGACTATTTTCGCTCGCGCATCGCGCAGAAGGTCTGCGCCGTCTCGATCATCGACTTCAAATCGACCGGCCCTCTGTTGCAGGTGCTCGGCGACACCTCACACCTTCCGCCCGCGCTCCTCGCAGGCGACGGCACTTGAAGCGGCTGACGGTCGCGCCGCTCATCGCGGCCACCTACTTCATGGTGTCGGGCGGGCCCTACGGCCTCGAGGAGATCGTCGCCGGCGCCGGCTATTCGGGCGCGATCGTCGTTCTCCTGCTGACGCCCCTCGTATGGTCGCTGCCGACGGTGCTGATGGTCGGCGAGCTGGCCGCGGCGCTGCCCGAGGAGGGCGGCTACTACGCATGGGTGCGGCGCGCGCTCGGGCCCTTCTGGGGTTTCCAGGAGGCGTGGCTATCGCTCGCCGCCAGCGTCTTCGACATGGCCATCTACCCCACGCTGTTCACGTTGTACCTTGGTAAATTGGTACCTTCGCTCGCCGACGGCCACGCGCCGCTGCTCCTGGGCGCGGCGATGATCGCGGTGTGCGCGGCATGGAACCTGCGCGGCGCCCGCTCGGTGGGCCGCGGCGCGCTGGCGATGACGCTGGTGCTGGTTCTGCCGTTCGTCGCGCTGGCGGCGTGCGCGCTCGCCCACGCGCCCGACGGGCCGGCGCCGCCTCCGTCGCTGGGCGGATTGTGGGGCGGCATCCTCGTCGCCATCTGGAACTACATGGGCTGGGACAACGCCTCGACCATCGCCGGCGAGGTCGAGCGGCCGCAGCGGACCTATCCGCTGGCCATGCTGGCGACGGTGGCGCTGGTGGCGCTGACCTACGTCGCGCCGGTGGCGGCGGTCGCGCACACCGGGCTCGATCCGCGCGGCTGGTCGACGGGCGGCTGGGTCGACGTCGCGCGCGTGCTCGGCGGGCCGTGGCTGGGGCGCGCGGTCGCCCTCGGCGGCGTCGTCTGCGGCATCGGCATGTTCAACGCGCTGGTGCTCTCGTACACGCGCGTGCCGATGGTGCTGGCGCGGGACGGCGTCCTGCCGCGCGTGTTCGCGCGCACCCTGCCGGCGACGGAGACGCCATGGGTGTCGGTGCTCGTCTGCTGCGTCTTGTGGACGCTGTGCCTGACCCTCGGGTTTCAGCGGCTGATCGAGCTCGACGTGCTCGTCTACGGCCTGTCGCTGCTGCTCGAGTTCGTGGCGCTGGCGGTCTTGCGCGTGCGCGAGCCTTTGCTTTCGCGGCCGTTTCGCGTGCCGGGCGGCGTCCTCGGCGCGTCGCTGGTCGGCGTCTTGCCGATGGCGCTGATCGCCGTGGCGCTGTGGTCGGGCCGCAACGAGTCGGCTGGCCGCTTGCCGACGCTGGCTCTCGGCGCCATGCTGGTGGCAGCCGGTCCGTTGGTGTATGGAATCGGCAGGAGACTTCGATGGCGCGAATGGTCAAGTGCGTGAAGCTGAGCAAGGAGCTTCCGGGCATCAAGTGGAAGCCGTGGGAAGATGAGCTCGGCCAGCGCATCTACGACAACGTCTCGCAAGACGCGTGGAAGCTGTGGCTCGAGCACTCGAAGATGCTGATCAACGAGTATCGGCTCGATCTGATGTCGCCCAAGGCACAGCAGATCCTGCGCGAGCAGGTCGAGCAGTTCTTCTTCGGCGAGGGTTCGGCGCTGCCGCCCGATTACGTCGCGCCCAAAGCCAAGTAGCCATGGCGCGGGTGCTGCTCGTCTCGACGTACGAGCTCGGGCACCAGCCGCTGCATCTGGCGTCGCCGCTGGGATTCCTGGCGGCGGCGGGGATCGAGGCGCGCGCGATCGATCTCGCGGTCGAGCCGCTCGACGAGGCGGCGGTGCGCGCGGCGACGTTCGTGGGCGTGGCGGTGCCGATGCACACGGCGCTCAGGCTCGGCGCGGAGGTGGGCGCGCGGGTCAAGGCGCTCAATCCGCGCGCGCATCTTTGTTACTACGGGCTGTACGCGCCGCTCAATCGCGAGCATCTGCTGGCGCACGGCGCCGATTCGATCGTCGGCGGCGAGTACGAGGCGGCGCTGGTCGAGCTGGCGCGCGGCGCCGGAGCGGCGCCGGATGTTTCGATGGACGTCTCGCTGGAGCGGCTGCGCTTCGTCGCGCCGGCGCGGGCGCGGCTGCCGGCGCTGGAGAAATACGCGCGGCTCGAGCGCGATGGTGTCGCCGAGCTCGCCGGCTACGTCGAGGCCAGCCGCGGCTGCTTGCACCACTGCCGCCACTGTCCGATTCCGCCGGTGTACGGCGGGCGCTTCTTCGTCGTGCCCGTCGACATCGTGGTCGCCGACGTGAGCGCGCAGGTCGCCGCCGGCGCGCGCCACGTGACGCTCGGCGATCCCGATTTTTTGAACGGGCCCAAGCACGCGCTAGCGGTCGCGCGCGCGATCCACGCCGCGCATCCGACGCTGACGTTCGACGTGACCACCAAGGTCGAGCACATCCTGAAGCACCGCGACCTGTTCGCCGAGCTCGGCGCGCTCGGCTGCGCCTTCGTCGTCAGCGCCGTCGAGTCGCTGTCGGATCGCGTGCTTGGGATCCTCGACAAGGGGCACACGCGCGCCGACGTCGACGAAGCGCTGGCGATCCTCGACGCGGCGCGGGTGCCGCTGCGGCCCACGTTCGTGCCCTTCACGCCGTGGACCACGCTCGAAGATTACCTGGCGCTGGTCGATTGGATCGAAGCGCGCGGGATGATCGATCACGTCGATCCGATCCAGCTCGCGATCCGCTTGTTGATCCCGCCCGGGTCGTTGCTGCTCGATCAT
>DASXOU010000278.1:0-4467 GCA_036494045.1 Polyangia bacterium
ATGGGCAATACGTGTGGAAGCCACTCGGCATGCGCGCGCGCGTCGACGGCGGCGTGCTCGCGTTGCAGCTCGAGGATCCGTTGTGGCTCGGCTGGAAGCGGCTCGACGACCTCGTGCCCGATCACGATCACCTGATGCACCTGTATGTCATCCGCGAGCCGGCCATGGATCGCGTGTGGCACCTTCATCCGGAGGCGACCGGCGGCGGCGCGTTCCACTACGCGCTGCCGGCGATGGACGCCGGGCGCTATCGCTTGTACGCGGACATCGTGCACGAGAGCGGGCTCGCCGAGACCGCGGTCTCCGAGCTAGCGCTGGCGGCGCCGATCGAAAAGGGCGCGCCGCTCGACGGCGACAACGCAACCGGCACGGCGCCGGCGGCGTTCGATCCCACGCGCAGCGCCGCGCCGCTCGACGGCGGCGCCCGCATGGTCTGGCTGCGCGACGATGCGCCCTTCGTCGCGCGCAAAGCGGGCTGGTTCCGCTTTCGCGTCGAGGACGGCAGCGGCGCAGCGCAGCCGCTCGAGCCGTACATGGGGATGATGGGGCACGCGGCATTCGTGCGACGCGACGGATCGACGTTCGCGCACGTGCATCCGACCGGCTCGGTGTCGATGGCGTCGCTGATGGCGCTCGACGGCAACTCCGACGGCGACGCGATGGCCGCGATGCACGCGACGCCCGCGGGCGCGACTGAAGTCGCCTTCCCCTACGGCTTTCCGCGCGCCGGCGACTATCGCATCTTCGTGCAGGTCAAGCGCGCCGGCCACATCGAGACCGGCGTCTTCGACGCGCGCGCAAAATAGTCAGCGCGGCGGCGCGTGCAGCGCGGCGCGAACGTCGGCGAGCGACTGGCCGCGCCAGTGCTTGGCGTAGTTGCCGTGGCTCGAGAGCGTGCGCGGATCCATGCGATCGACGCAGAGCGTGCCGTGCAGGTGATCGATCTCGTGCTGCAGGATGCGCGCGTGCCAGCCGCGCGCGCTGATGCGCACGTCGCGTCCGTTCTCGTCGAGCGCCTCGACGCGCACCGCGGCGGCGCGCGGCACCAGCGCCATCCAGCCGTCGACGCTCAGGCAGCCTTCGAAGAACTCGACGGGCGCGCCCGGCTCGAGCGTGAGCACGGGATTGATGATCACCTGGAACGGCACCACGGCGCGCTCGCGCTCGGCGAGCTCGGCGGGCGTGGCGTTGGCCTGATATTCGGGCGCGTCCTCGATCACCGCCAGCTGCAGGCCGAGCCCGATCTGCGGCGCCGCCAGCCCGACGCCGGGCGCGGCGCGCATCGTCTCGCGCATGTCGGCGATGAGCTGTTGAATCGTCGGAGTCTGGATCTCGTCGAGCGACAACGGCCGCGCGGGCACGCGCAGGACCGGATCGCCCGCTTGCACGATCGGAAGGATCACGTCCGCGTTGTAACACGCGAAGCTAACGAATCGCGAGCGTCGTGCCGCGCACGGCCATCGTCGGCACCGGGCCAGCGCCGGCGCGCGGCATCAGGCGCCGCGCCTGGCCGAAGAGGCGCGCCAAGAGGCCCGGCGCGAGCGCGTGCGCTTGCCGGAAGATCGACGCCAACGAGCCGATGCTGAGGTGAGTCTCGCCGCGCGCGATCGCGCGGACGATGCGGCGCGCCGCGCGATCGGCGTCGACGGAGACGAAGCGGCGCTGCCCTTTTGCGAAGAGCGCGTACTCGGCCTCCTGCGCGCCCTTGAAGAAGACGTACGGGATCGATCCGGTGCGCATGAGCCACGGCACCACGGTCAGCGCGCGCACGCCGCTGCCGGCGAGCTCGGCCGTGAGCCCTTCGGAGAACGCGCGCGCCGCCGCCTTCGCGCACGAATAGGGCAGAAGGTGCGGCACCGAGATCTCGGCGCCGATCGACGTGACGTTGCAGATGACGCCGGCGCGCCGCCGCCGCATGCCGGGCAGCGCCGCCAGCGACGCGTACACGACGCCCCAGAAGTCGATCGCCAGGCACTCGCGAAAATCGGCCAGCGTCATGTCCTCGAGCGGCCCGGCCTGAATGATGCCGGCGTTATTCACGAGAATATCGACGCGTCCAAAATGCGCCTCGACCTCGTCGATGAAGGCGTCGACCGCGACGGGATCGCTGACGTCCACGCGCCGCGCCATGACGCTCGTGCCGTGACCGGCCAGGCGCAAGCCCGCCTCTTTGACCTCGTGCTCGTCGCGCGCGCAGATGGCGAGCGGGCAGCCGGCCTCGGCCAATTCCGTGGCGATACGCTCGCCGAGACCGCGCGTGGCGCCGGTGACGACCGCGACGCGGCCGCGCAAGGATGGCACATGCGCGCGTCGCGCCGCGCGCCAGCCGAGGATGCCGCCGCCGATCGCGGCGGCGAACCAGATTCGCTTCTTCATGACGACTCTTCGATGCAAGGGCTCGGCCGGTCATTTTCTGCGCACGCACGTACGGCGCTCTCTTGACTCATGCGTGGGCAACCCTAAGTCCAATCAAACACTGAGGCCATCGTGGAAAAAACCGGCCACGGCAACGGCAACGGTCACAAGAACGGCAACGGCAACGGCAATCCACCTCACGAACGCAGCGAAGCCAAACGAGTGAAACGGTCGGCGGGCGATCGCCGCCGCACGCCGCCGCTCGAGCTTCGCCTCAGCCGTTTGCTGGAGATGGTTCGCTCGATGGTCGACGGCGATTTCGACGCGCGTCTCGGCGTCGACGGAGACGGCTCCCGCTTCGACGACATCGCGCGCGCGGTCAACGAGCTCAACGCGCGCCATCAGCGCATGACCGAAGAGATCGTGCGCGTCGAGCGCGTGGTCGGCCGCGAAGGACGCATGGAAGAGCGCGCGCGGCTCGACGGCGCGCGCGGCGGATGGCGCACGAAGATCGATACGATCAACCAGATCGTCGCCGACCTGGTGACGCCGACGACGGAGATCTCGCGCCTGCTCGGCGCGGTCGCGCGCGGCGACCTGACGCAGAAGATGGCGCTCGAGTTCGAAGGGCAGCCGGTCAAGGGCGAGTTCTTGCGCATCGGCACCACCGTCAACGCGATGGTCGATCAGCTGTCGTCGTTCGCGGCCGAGGTCACTCGCGTGGCTCGTGAGGTCGGCACCGACGGCAAATTGGGCGGACAAGCGGACGTGCGCGGCGTCTCGGGCACCTGGAAGGATCTCACCGACAACGTCAACCAGATGGCGAACAACCTGACCACGCAGGTGCGCAACATCGCGGAGGTGACCACGGCGGTCGCGCGCGGCGATCTGGGCAAGAAGATCACCGCCGACGCCAAGGGCGAAGTGCTCGAGCTCAAGATGACCATCAACACGATGGTCGACACGCTCAACTCGTTCGCGGCGGAGGTCACGCGCGTCGCCAAGGAGGTCGGCACCGACGGCAAATTGGGCGGACAGGCCGACGTGCGCGGCGTCTCGGGCACGTGGAAGGATCTCACCGACAACGTCAACCAGATGGCGAACAACCTGACCAATCAGGTGCGCAACATCGCCGAGGTGACCACGGCGGTCGCGCGCGGCGACCTCGGCAAGAAGATCACCGCCGACGCCAAGGGCGAGGTGCTCGAGCTCAAGATGACCATCAACACGATGGTCGACACGCTCAACTCCTTCGCGGCCGAAGTCACGCGCGTCGCCAAGGAGGTCGGCACCGACGGCAAATTGGGCGGACAGGCCGACGTCAAAGGCGTCTCGGGCACGTGGAAGGATCTGACCGACAACGTCAACTTCATGGCGTCGAACCTGACGACGCAGGTGCGCGGCATCGCGCGCGTGGTCAACGCGGTCGCCGACGGCGATCTGACGCAGCGGTTCGAGATCGAGGCCAAGGGCGAGATCGCGCAGCTCGCCGACACCATCAACGCGATGACCGACACGCTGTCGAAGTTCGCCGCGGAGGTCACGCGCGTGGCGCGCGAGGTCGGCACCGAAGGCAAGCTCGGCGGCCAGGCCGACGTCAAGGGCGTCGCCGGCACCTGGAAGGATCTGACCGACAACGTCAACTTCCTGGCGTCGAACCTGACGGCGCAGGTGCGCGGCATCGTCAAGGTCGTCACCGCGGTCGCCAACGGCGACTTGACGCAGAAGCTGGTCGGCGTCGAGGCCAAGGGCGAGATCGCCGCGTTGGCCGAGACGCTCAACGAGATGACCACGACGCTGGCGATCTTCGCGCAGCAGGTGACCTCGGTGGCGCGCACCGTCGGCGTCGAAGGAAAATTGGGTGCGCAGGCGGAGGTGCCCGGCGTCGCGGGAACGTGGAAGGATCTGACGGACAACGTCAACGTGCTCGCCGGCAACTTGACCGATCAGGTGCGCAACATCGCCGAAGTCACCACGGCCGTGGCGAGGGGCGACCTCTCGCGCAAGATCACGGTGGACGTGAAGGGCGAAATCCTGGAGCTGAAGAACACCATCAACACCATGGTGGACCAGCTCAACTCCTTTGCATCCGAAGTGACCCGCGTGGCCCGC